>JAGBEZ010000101.1 GCA_017936725.1 Agathobacter sp. | reverse complement strand
AGTTTAATCAGTACTGTTGTAGTATGTGGACTTCTCCTCATCATCTGCGGACTGGTTTCAAGAAAAGTATTCTATCATAACTAAAGAAAGGAGGAGACATGATGAAACAATTATTTCATTTAGATGATAACGCAAAATTTAAACTGCGTGTTAAGGCGACCCACTACAAGGGTAAAGCGATGGATATTTTCCGTTATGCAATCTTAATCGGAATTTCTTATATCATTTTAAGTCCATTGATTTCTATTTTGTCCAAATCCTTCTTTGGTGATTCGGATGTATATAACTCAATGGTATACCTGATTCCAGCAGAGCCAAGTTTTAAAAACTATGAATTGGCATTGCTCCGAATGGATTACTGGCCAACACTGATTAAGACGATGCTATACATCGGCGGATTGACCTTGGTTCAGTTGTTTATCTGTTCTTTGGTAGGATATGGTTTTGCAAGATTTAATTTCCCACTTAAGAAACTCTTATTTGGATGTTTGATTTTAAGTATCGTAATTCCATCTTATACCATTATGTTACCACTCTATATGCACTTTAGAGACTTTGATCCATTGGGATTGTTTAGTTTACTTGGAATGGGACCACAGAACTGGTTAAAAACAATAAAACCAGTTTATCTGATGACCTTCCTCGGCTGCGGTTTGAATGCAGGTATCTTTATCTACATCTTCCAACAGTTCTTCCGAGGCGTTCCAAAGGAATTAGAAGAAGCAGCGTTGGTAGACGGCGCAGGATTTATCCGTACCTTCTTCCAGATTATGCTTCCTTGTGCAAAGCCTTCAATTGTAACGGTAGCAGTATTCTCTATCGTATGGCAGTATAACGACAACTTCTATGCAAGTTTGTTTGGTGTAAACTCGGATTACCAGTTAGGTGTAAAACTTGCTGGTTTGGGCGGAATGCTGGATAGTTTGGATAAGATTGTAAACCCAGAGTTCCAAGAGTTGTATATCAATGCAGGTGTTGTTATGATGATTATACCGATACTGATTATCTATATTATCTTACAGAAGAGCTTTATCGAAGGTGTGGAACGAAGCGGTATCGTTGGTTAAGGCAGATACAGCCAATACTTATAGATTGAAAAAGCACAAAGGTGTTTTTGCAATAGAGACTTAAATTTAAAAGTTTGGGAGGAAACTAATTATGAGCAAAAAAATTACAAAATTGATAGCTTTATTGTTATCAGCAATGATGCTGTTATCTTTAACAGCATGTGGTGGCGGCAATGGAGACGCCAACAAAGATTCTGGCAAAGAATTAAGTGCAGAAATGCAGGCAATCGATGAATACTTCAAAGATTACGAAGCATTTGATATGGGCGGACGTGTAATCAAAATCGCAATGTTCTATGATATGTATTACGATAGCGATGATGAAAAACCAGAAGACAACCCTGGTATGGACGATCGTGAGCTTGCACAGCTTATGATTGACAACGTAAAACGTATCGAACAGAAATACAACTGTAAAATTATATATGAAAATCCAGGTGGAGATTCTTTAAAATCAAGCTTACAGACATCAGTAGTAGCTGGTACACCAGACTATGACGTATACTTAACACAGATGAGCTTTGCTCTTCCATTAGCTGTAAACGGATACTTCACAGATATCACTACATTTGATGCAGATTACTTAGATGTAAACAATGGACAGAATATTCTTAAAGTAAATGAAATTGCAGGCACACATTGTTTCTTTGAAAAGGCTACTCCAAATACAGCAGCTGCATACCTTGCATACAATGCAGACATGATTAAAGATGCTGGTTTAACAGATCCTAGAGAATTATACGCAAACGGCGAATGGACATGGGAAAAATTCTCAGAATACTGTACAAAATTAACAAAAGATACAGATAACAATGGTGAAACAGATATCTATGGTTACGGCGGTGACTTACAGCTTACAATCAGAGAATTCCTCGCTTCTAACAACGCTATCTTAGTAAACGATGACGGTACAGAAGGTTTAACAGATCCTAAGGTATTAGAAACATTTACATATTTAGGAGAATTATACAGCGGTAAAAAAGTAGCTAGACCAGTAGCAGATGACCATTATGAAAACCTTACAGGTTGGATCAACAAACAGAATGCATTTGGACCAACACAGTTATACGTTCTTCAGACAATGGCAAAAAATATTGACTTCGAATATCATATCGTTCCATTCCCACAGGGACCAAATGGTACTGGTGAATGTGCTGGACAGAGCTTTGGTGATTACTTTGTAATCCCTAGAGGCGTTGCAGAACCAGAAAAAGTATACCAGATCTTAGAAGAGTTCTACGGATGGTACTGTGATGTTTATGAAACCAGAGACCAGGATTCATACTCAATCGGTGAAGGATGCTTTATAGACGAAGCTGACTTAGAAATGGCATTCGAAATCGGTAACTGGGGCAATGGTGACATCTGGACAGCAATTGATACCAGTACAAGTGCAAACCACGAAGGCGGATCACTCATTAACAGTATTTATGGTGGTGTAATTAGTGGTGAAAAGACAGCTGCTGAAGCTGTAGAATCCGTAAAACAGTTATTCCAGGATGATATTAATTCAATTTTAAATCCATAATTACGGTATATTCATTTGGGGGGCAGGCATAGCGCCTGCCCCTTAATTTAAATAAACATTTAGGAGACAAAAAAACTATGAACAATTATTTCGTATGGGTTGAAATTACAGCAAATACAGAACGAATTTTAAATGCAGATCTTTTTTCTGAAGCAATGGGAAAATGTGCAGAGAGAGGAATCGACTCTGTAGTATTAAGTGTAAAAGATACATCAGGCTTTGCTATTTATAACAGCCAATATGCACCACACTATTCAAAGCTGAAAAGCAATTTCCAGGAAATCGATTATTTACAGCAGTGTCTTGAAATCGCTCATAAACACGGCCTCAAATTATATGCATCAATTGACGTTTTCGCAGAAGGAAACAAACATAACCAGAACCCTCTTATGAAGGGACTTACAAACGAAGGATGGATGTGTGAAGTATACGGCTTAGACAACAATGATCAGCCAGTAATTCAGCCAATCACATCTGAAAATCCAATCCAGACAGTTGGCTCTCTCGATGATTTCGGTGAAATCTTCGTAAACCCAGCCAACGATGAAGTTGCAGATTACGAACTTGGATTAATCAAAGAATTAATCGATAATTATGATATCGACGGAATCGTATTAGACCGTGTTCGTTACGTTGGTCTTTGTGCAGACTTCAGCCAGCTTACATTAAACAAATGGAAAGCTCACGCAAATATCACAGAGGATGTAAACGTAGAAGATATTTTCAAAATGACAAAGGTAAATGGAGAAATCGAAGTTACTTATGGAAAATACTTCAGCTCTTTCAATACCTTCCGTGCAAAAATGATTCACGACTTCATCTGTAAAGTACGTAAAGTTGTGGATAACGCAGAGCACAAAGTAGAATTCGTGGATTACACAGGCTCTTGGTATCCAGAATACTTCACTGTAGCTGCAAACTGGGCATCAAAGAAACACATCGAAACTTCTTACCCAGCAACAAACGGTGAAGAATACGCTACAACTGGTTACATCGCTGAAGTAGACCGTATGTTATCAGGCTTCTACTATGAAGATGTTACCATTGAAGAAGCTAGAGCTCATAATCAGCCAGAAGATTGGTACAGTGTAGAGGGTTCAGCAGACATCGCTTATGAAGTAACAAAACGCGAAACACCAATCTTAGGTAGTTTATACCTCTTCCAGTACAGCGCAAATCCAGCAGACATCACAAGAGCTGTTGATATGTGCTTCAAAGCATCTGACGGATGTATGTTATTCGACTTAGTTTACTTAGTAGACAATGACTGGTGGAGCTTAGTAGACAGAACAGAAAAATAAAAGAAGGGCGAGAAAAAACAATGAAAAAAATCGTTTTATTGCCATTGGATGAAAGACCATGCAATTATGATTTCCCATATAAATTATTCCAGAGCGATGAGTTAAATCTCGTTCGTCCAAAGGAATTAGGAGATAAGAAAACCCCAGGCGATATTCAGAAAATAAAAGAATTTTTATTGGAAGAATGTAAGGATGCGTTTGGTTTAATTGTATCCGTAGACACATTACTTTACGGTGGTTTGATTCCATCCAGATTACACAAAGAAACAGTAGAAACTTTAAAAGGCAGATTAGAAGTTTTCAAAGAATTAAAAGCATCAAACCCAGAATTAAAGATTTATGCATTTAACTGTATCATGCGTTGCCCAAGTTATAGCAATGCAGATGAAGAGCCAGACTATTATGATTACTATGGAGAACAGATCTTTAAGCAGGGCGTTGCAAAGCATAAAGTGGTTCTTGGCATGGAAACTGAAGAAAACTGGATGAAGCTTCGTAATGAAATTCCAGAAGAAGTCATTACTGATTTTGAAGAAAGAAGAGCAATCAACAGAACCTTAAACATGGAAATCATCCATTACTACAAAGAAGGCTTTATTGATGCACTTGTAATTCCACAGGATGACTCTGCACCATTTGGCTATACCGCGATTGACCAGCAGGAAATCCGTAGCCTGATTCAGAGAGAAGGTCTGACAGATGAAGTAATTCTTTACTCTGGTGCAGATGAAGTAGCTTTATCCTTGACTGCAAGACTCGTAAACGATATCAATGGTGTTCATCCAAAGGTATATGTAAAATATGCGACAGAAGCAGCGAAAATGATGATTCCAAAGTACGAAGGTGTTCGTCTTGGAACGACCATTGGATTCCATATCCTTTCTGCAGGCTGTATTCAGGTGGAAAATGAAGAGAACGCAGATATTATCATGATCGTAACGGCTCCAGATGACAAGATGGAAGAAGCATTCTATCAGCCATCGATTAGCCCAAGCTATAACGCAGAAAGAAACATGGCAGAAATCATGCGTTATGTAAATCAGAAAATCGCGGAAGGCAAGAGAGTTGCTATCACAGATAACGCATACTCAAACGGCGGAGAATTGGATTTGATCCGTATGATGAATAAGCATCAGATCCTTATGGACGTTTGTGCATACGCAGGATGGAACACAAACGGAAATACTCTTGGTACCGTATTAGCTGAAGCTGTTTATGATTATCACTTTGGTGTTACCGCACAGAAGCAGAACTTCCTTGTAGAACGTTACTTAGAGGACATGGCTTACTGTGGACATGTTAGATTAAATGTAACAAATGAAATTGCAAACACAGAATTAGCAACATTTGCTACAAAAGAAATTCAGGACAAAGTGGCTGCAATGACAAAAGAGCAGTTAGAAGCTTTTGCAAAAGAGTATATGCCATCCATTGCAGACAAGGTAGAAATCCAGCATGTAAGCATGCCTTGGAAGAGAATGTTTGAAGTTCGTTTAGACGCTACATATAACGCATAGGAGACTAACTATGAAATTACTTCTTGAAAATTGTTCGGAAAAAATTCAAAACATAGCAGTAGAATTAAAACAGGAATTACAGATTCATGAGGGAGATGAGGCTGTAGTTTTATGGACAGAGGAAAGAGAAGCAGCAGGTTTTTCGCTTGACGTAAAAGACGGAAAAGCAAAGCTTTCTTATGGAAGCCTGGCTGCACTGTGCAGAGGTCTTTTGACCCTATATAGTGCAAAAGAAACAACGTTTTGCTGTGAAGAAACTCCTTCCTGCAAGGACTTAGGCTATATGGTGGACTGCTCGAGAAATGCAGTGATTCGCCTGCCTCAGTTAAAAAAGATGATTCGTGTATTAGCGCTTATGGGTTACACCTTTATCGGCCTGTACATGGAAGATACGATTGCTGTAAAAGAAGAGCCATATCTGGGATATATGAGAGGTGCTATGACACCTTCAGAATTAAAAGAAGCAGACGCTTATGCAAACCAGTTTGGCATGGAACTTCGTCCATATATCCAGACCTTAGCGCATTTCAATCAGATTACACGCTATGATCACTATTATGAATTTGTAGATTGTAATGATATTTTGTTGGCAGGAGACGAAAAGACGTATGTATTCTTAGAGAATATCATTCGTACGCTTTCAGAATGCTTATCCACCCGATACATCAATATCGGTATGGACGAGGCTCATATGGTGGGACTTGGCAAGTACCTCAGTCAGCATGGATATACCGAACGTTTTCAGATTATGGAAAAACATTTGGAACGCGTACTTTCGATTACTAGAAAGTATGGCTACGAAACTGAAATGTGGAGCGATATGTTTTTCCGTTTAGCCTATGACGGACAGTATTATGTAAAAGACAAAGAAATAGAATATCAGCTTAACATCCCAAGTGATGTTAAGCTGATGTACTGGGATTATTATTCCCTGGATACCGAACATTATGATCAAATGATCGTACAGCACAAAAAGATTACACAGAATGTAGGATTTGCAGGCGGCGCATGGAAATGGCATGGATTTGTGCCACACAATCACTTTAGCTACTATGCAAGTGTAGCAGCATTCCAGGCATGTAGAAAGAATCAGGTTGAGACAATCGTGATTACAGGCTGGGGTGATAATGGTGGCGAAGCCAGTCAGTTTTCAAACCTTCCAGCGCTCTATGCAGATGCAGAATTTGCTTATACTTTATGTCTAGAAAACAACGAAGCACTAGAAACAGAAAAGTTTAAAGCATTAACAGGAATCACATACGAAGAATTTATGTCGATGGATGATGTGAATCTTCTACCAGAGGACAAAAAGTCGACAGCAAACTCCAGCAAGTATTTGTTATACAATGACATACTGATTGGAACGTTTGACTCCCTTGTGACAAAAGAGGTAGCTAATCACTATGCAACAGTGGCAGAGCAGATGCAGCAGTTGTCTAAGACGAGTACCTATGGATACCTGTTTAAAACACAGGAAATGTTATGCCGCGTATTAGCGCAAAAGTCAGACTTAGGACTTCGTATTCGTGAAGCTTATAAAGAGAAAGATAAGGCCGCTTTAGAAGGAATTGCAAAGGCAGATATTCCAGCACTCATTGTTCTTTTGGATGAGTTTTATCATACCTTTGAACAGCAGTGGAACTTAGAGAATAAATCCTTTGGATTTGAAGTACAATGCGCACGTATTGGCGGCTTAAAGCAGCGTTTGGAATATACAAAAACAATGTTGGAACGCTATCTTGCAAATGAGGTATCTCAGATTGATGAGTTGGAGACAGAGTATCTCCCATTTGCATATTGGGCATCAGCAGAAGATATTAGATGGACGGGATACAATTTATGGAAAGATACCGTATCCCCAGGCATCGTTTAAAAGGAGGAGAAAAATGGGTTATATAGGAATAGATATCGGCGGAACACAGGTAAAATTTGGATACGTATCACAGGATGGACAGGTAAGTGATACCATCGCATTTGATGTAGCTTTTGATGGATATGAAACTCCAATCATCGTTACTGTAATGGAAAAATTGGCTTGGTATATGAAAGAGCATAATTTGACAGAAGAAAACATCCAGGGTATTGGTGTTTCTGCGACGGGACAGATTGATGTAAAAAAAGGTGAAGTTATTGGCTCAGCTGGACATATCAAAAACTGGGAAGGCTGTAAAATCAAAGAACAAATCAAAACCTTATACAATGGACCTGTCAGCGTAATGAACGATGCAAACTGTGCTGCTTTGGCAGAACAGTGGGTTGGCGGTGCAAAAGGCGCAACCGATGCAATCGTTGTAACTATTGGTACTGGTGTTGGCGGCGGAATCATCGTAGATTCTAAGATTTTGTGTGGCGCTAGAGGTATCGGCGGAGAAATTGGACACATTATCATTCGCAACAATGGTGTAAAATGCTCTTGTGGAAACAACGGCTGCTACGAGCAGTACGGCTCTACAACAGCGCTTGTAAAATTCGTAAAAGAAGCAGTAGAAAACGGTGATATTCCAGCAGAACTTTTCGAAGGCAAGCCAATTAACGGAAGAAGTATTTTTGAAAACCTTTCCAAAAATGAAGCACTTGCAAGTATTTTAGACGAATGGCTGGGATATATCGCAGATGGTATCGTAAGCCTTGTACATACTTTTAATCCACAGGTAGTTTTACTTTCTGGTGGCGTAAGTGCTCAGAAAGAGCTTTTCATTGCTCCACTTAGAGAAAAAGTATTACAGCGTACTATGCCAGAATGCGCAAGATATTTGAAAGTAGATGCTGCAGAAATGGGAAATAATGCAGGATTAGTGGGTGCAGTATATTACTGTATCACAAACGGAAATTAAAAAATAGAAGGTGACAGACGGATGAAAACGAAAACGTATTTGCCAAATGAATTAGATATACGCATATCAGGAAGAACCGTAGAGAGAGAAAACGTATTATATCTAAGCCATTCCGCTGCATATGTGGAATTTGAATTAGAAGGAAAGTATCTGGCAGCAGTGTTTGCTTCTGAAGGCGGTGGAGCAGATTTTCAGGCTTGGATAACCGTATATGTAAATGACATGGAAGTTCCATACAAGAAGTTTCCACTCGAAGCAGGAAAAAAAGAATATCTCCTTTGGGAAAATAATACAGAGGAAAAAGCAGTAGTTCGAGTAGTAAAATCTTCCGAGAACCAGTATGCTTATGCAGCGATTTGTAACTTCATTTTAGATGAAGGTGCAAAAGTGACAAAAACACAAGCAAAAGAAAAACATATCCAGTTTATTGGTGACTCTATTACTTGTGGATTTGGAAATGAAGGTGCGGCAGGCGATCCTTTCTTAACAGAAACAGAAAATCCATTAAAAGCGTATGCAGCATTGACTGCGAAGAAATTGGATGCTGAGTTTACACTGATTTCCTGGAGTGGAATCGGAGTGATCTCCAGCTATGTAGATCCAGATGTTGAAGTGCCAAACACAGGCGTTATAGCACCAAGACTCTATCCATACACAGACTATAGTTTATTTGCGAGAATGGGTTGGGAAATGGAAACCTACGATTGTTCCAAGGATAATCTGGATATGATCGTAATCAATTTATGTACCAACGATTCTAGCTACACAAGAGACCATGAAGACCGCAAACAGGCATTCAAAGAAGAATATGCAAAATTCTTAAACCTTCTGCAGGCAAGTTATCCAGGAACACCGATTGTATGCTGTTCTGGTGCTATGAACAGACTGCTTATGAGCGAAGTTTGTGAAGCGACAAAGATGGCTACGAAACCAGAATCACCAGTGTATTATTATCAGTTCACACCAACAAGACCAGAAGATGGAGAAGGCGCAGTAGGCCATCCATCTATGATTCGTCATGATATTATGTCAACTGAGCTTGCAAACTGGGTGAAAGAACAGAACTTATTATAGAATGCTAGAAGAATAAATTTGAGAAGGAATATCAGGATGGCGATGAAAAACATATCAGCAGATATCGTGATTTTCGGTGGAAGCCTAGGAGGAACCCTAGCGGCTTACTCTGCGGCAAAATCAGGAAAGAAAACCATTCTGTTTGAAGAGACAGATTGGATAGGGGGACAGCTTACGACACAGGCAGTTCCACCAGATGAACATCAGTGGATTGAGACAACTGGCTGTACCGCTTCCTACCGAGCATACCGCAACAAGGTGAGAGAGCACTACCGCAATCACCCATATATCATTGACGAATTAAAAACAAAGGATATTTTCTGCCCAGGAGGTTCTACCGTGAGCCGTTTGTCGCATCCTCCAAAACTGGCATTACAGTTTTTGTTGGAGATGCTTCAACCATATTTAGACAATGGACTTCTTCAAATCTATTATTTTAGTTCATTGGTTTCCGTAGAAGCAGATGAAACCACGATAAAGAGTCTTTGCGTAAAGAGCAGTGACGAACTTTACCACGTGACAGGAACGTATTTCCTCGATGGTACCGATGAAGGTGATTTGATTGAAAAAAGTGGTTGTGCTTATATCACAGGCGCAGAAAGTTTCACAATGACAGGAGAACCTTCTGCAGCAAAGCAGTTTGATAGCGAAGACCGCCAGCCAGTCACATGGGTAATGGCGTTCGCGAACAAAAGACAGGGTGACTATGTCATAGAAAAACCACAGGAATATGAGTTTTTCAAGAAGAAAAAGACACCATATGATGGCTATCCATTATTTAGCATGTATGGACCAGATGCGGCCACAGGACGCGCAAGACAGTATGGAATGTTTGATGGGGAAAAAGACGCCAATGGAAAAGAACTCTTTGGACTGTTTACCTATCGCCGTATTGTATGTGCAGACCATTTTAAAGATGGCTATGAACCATATGATATTACACTTTTAAACTGGCCACAGAATGACTATTCTTTTGGAAATACCTTTGACTCTGCTGATGAAGTAGAGAACAGGGAGATGGCAAAGCAGTTGACACTTAGCTATTTCTACTGGCTGCAGACAGAGGCGGGATATCCATATTTTGCACCTGCTCCAGAAGCAGTAGGCACGGAAGATGGAATGACGAAACGCTATTATGTAAGAGAAAGCCGTCGTATCCAATCTTTATTTACGGTTGGGGAGAATGAGCTTAGCACCAATGAAACGGCACGCTTTTATGACAGTGTCGGCGTAGGAAGTTATCCAATTGACTTACATATTACGACGAAGTCGAAGTCCTTTTTCTATCGTCCTACCGTTCCATTTACCATTCCGCTTGGAGCGATGATTCCAGTCAAAATGCAGAATCTCATTCCAGCATGTAAAAATATCGGAACGACACATTTGACCAATGGATGTTATCGATTACATCCAGTAGAGTGGAACGTGGGAGAGACAGCGGGATTACTCGCGGCGTACTCAATGGATCATCATCTAGAATTAAAAGAAATTCGAGAAAATCCGAAAGAATTAAAAGAATTCCAGGAATACCTTACGAACGCTGGAATTCAGCTATATTGGTAAGAAAGAGAACCCGCAGTAATGCGGGTTTCTTTGCTTAAAACAGGAAGGAATTAAGGAGAAAAACACATGGCAAAACTATTTTTTCGATATGGGGCGATGGGGAGTTCAAAAACAGCAAATGCCCTTATGGTATGTTACAATTATGAGGAAAGAGGACAGAAGGTTATATTAGCAAAGCCGTCTATTGATACCAGAGATGGCGTGAATACCGTACACTCCAGAATTGGCTTAGAACGGGAATGTATTTTGCTGGATACCTTGTGTACCAAGATGACTCCGGAAGAAATCAAAGAGTACCATGCGGTGATTGTAGATGAGGCACAGTTTGCGTCGCCGGAAGAAATTGATTATCTTTCTTATATCGTAGATGAACTTCGTATACCGGTGATTTGTTATGGCCTTCGTGCGGATTTCCAGAACAAGCTTTTCCCGGGAAGCGAGCGTCTTTTAGCGATTGCAGATGAGATTCAGGAGATTAAGACCATCTGCTGGTGCGGAGCAGCGGCAAAGTGCAATGCACGTTATAACGAAAACGGAATTGTTCGTGAAGGTGCTCAGGTAATGCTGGGTGCAAATGACAGCTATATCGCATTGTGCAGAAGACATTTCAAAGAAGGAAATCTAGGATCTGATTGGAAGAAACTTTAAGGTAATGTTAAGGTAAAGCCTATTGAAAAGTAAGATTTTCATGATACGATAGAAACATAAAAAGGGAGGAAGACCATATGTGGACTAGAGTACAGTTAAAAGAGAAAGCCAAACAGGCATTAAATAACAATTATTGGAAAGTTGTTCTTGTATCACTTCTTGTTGGTGTAATAGGTGGCGGTGCAGCAGCGACTTCAAGTTCGATTAATTTTAATTCCAATTCTACGATAAATGGAAGCACAGATATTTATGGCGATTCATTATTTGATGATAGCTTTTATTATGAAGATGAAGCTGGCATCAGCGGAGACGAAGCATTTGATGATGATATCGGATACT
>JAGBEZ010000100.1 GCA_017936725.1 Agathobacter sp. | reverse complement strand
TGATAATTCCTTTAATTCTGGCAGAGCAAAAATAATATTATATCCATCCACGATTAAAAGTTCTTCTAAAATCGGTTTCTTCGGATAGATTGGATTGCCTTTTTTATCAAACTTCTGATGTGGGAGAGACACTTTTTTCCCAGAATCGTCACCAGATTTTCTTGCCCATTTCTTTCGCTCATACTCTAGCATATCCTCTTTGTTCATGCCAAATTCACGGGCATAAATTTGCTGTAATTCTTTATCTAATTCCCAAGATGAAGCACTCGCAGTTTTCGCCAAACGGTCTTTTTTCCGACGCTCTGCAAGTTCACGAAGTTCTTCTGCCTGCTGCTCTAGGTCATAGGATAACCCACCCATTTGCTTCACATGTCCCTCTGCATCACAAGCATATTCCAAATGCATATAATCTGGCACTTCATTCCAAGGCACAACAAATCCGGCTCCGTGCGCACAGAACACACTACCCGTTGGATTGGCGGTATCTTCTTCGCTATCATAACCAATGCGCTCTACCACCTCTGCGCTATTGTGGCATACGTCATAGCCCTTTAATTCCAAGGTCAACTGTCCCTGTCCTTTGGTATACGCATACACTTCCGTCATATAGTCCTGCATCGTTGCAACTGGCGCTGTACCAGTCAAAATTGCCACGTCGCCAACGTCTCGCGTCACATACTCTGGTGCATCATGTTTTCCAAAACGGCTACGAATATCTGTCATGGCACGTCCAATCGCATCCACCGGCACTTCCAGCGTAAAGCGATAATACGGCTCAAGCAAAACACTTTCTGTGGACTTTAGTCCTTGCCGGATTGCACGATAAGTCGCCTGACGGAAATCTCCGCCCTCCGTATGTTTCAAATGCGCACGACCCGTTACAATCGTAAATTTGATATCCGTGATTGCAGCCCCCGTCAGCACACCAGGATGCTCGCGCTCTAAAATATGTGTTGTAATCAGCCTCTGCCAGTTCAAATCCAATACATCTTCGCTACAGTTTGAAAACACACTGATTCCGCTTCCCGGCTCTGCCGGCTCCATCCAAAGATGTGCCTCTGCATAGTGACGAAGTGGTTCGAAATGTCCCACCCCTTCTACTGGCTTTGCAATCGTTTCTTTATAAACAATATTTCCCGGGCCAAAGGCCACACGCGCTCCAAAGCGTTCCAAAATCACACGCCCCAGCACCTCCATCTGCACTTGCCCCATAAGCTGTGCATGGATTTCCTGTAACTGTTCATTCCAAAGAATATTTAATTGAGGATCCTCTTCCTCTAACTGCTTTAAATTCTTCATAAGTTCCACTGGATTTACCCCTTGCGGAACGATAATCTGATAATTTAAAACCGGTTCCAAAATTGGCATCGTCTGTGTTGTATTCGCTCCCAATCCCATACCAGGATAGGTCTGGTCAAGCCCCGTCACTGTGCAGATTTCACCTTCTTGCACCGTATCGACCACTTCAAATTTTTCACCTGAATAAATACGAATCTGGTCAATTTTTTCCTCTAAACCGTTATAGTGAATTTTATCTTTTACGCGTAAACTTCCACTTGTCACTTTTAAGTGCGTAAGTCTCGTTCCTCGTGCATCTCTGCCAATTTTATATACAAGTGCGCCAAAGGCAGATTCATTTACATGTACAGCATTGCCTTTGTTTTCTTCACTTTTGCCAAGTGCTGCCCTTTCATATGCGCCCTGTGCAAATGTCTTGATTCCATCAAAAAGTTCTTTTATCCCCTCTAATTTCAGTGCGGAACCATAAAAACATGGAAACAGCAAGCGCTTGCGTATCGCCTCCGCAATTTGCTCATTCTCTATCGTCTCATGTTCCATATAGTAATCCAACATACTTTCGCTGCACATCGCAATTTCTTCTTTTAAATCTTCCGAATCAAAACATACGGAACGCTTTCCATCGTCTGTGTTCACACCACAATACATTTGTGAAAAATCCACACAGTAATCCGACAACTGACTCTTCAACTGTTTTTGGATTTTTTCCTGGTTCGCCCCTTTTAAATCCATCTTGTTGATAAAAAGAAAGGTTGGAATCTGATAATGATGCAAAAGTCTCCAAAGTGTCTTTGTATGCCCCTGCACACCGTCCGTCCCACTAATAACCAATATCGCATAGTCGAGCACCTGAAGGGTACGCTCCATCTCTGCGGAAAAATCCACATGCCCTGGAGTATCCAAAAGTGTGATTTTCCTTCCATCACTGTCTAGCTGTGCCAGCTTGGAAAAAATCGTAATTCCACGCTCTCTTTCCTGTGTGTCCGTATCCAGATACGCATCCTGATGGTCCACTCGCCCCACGGAACGGATTTTCCCTGCTTCATATAGCAAGGCTTCTGATAAAGTTGTCTTCCCCGCATCTACGTGCGCCAGTATTCCTAGTACCATGTTTCCTCCAAGAAAATTTACTGCCAATATAAACATTGCTGCCACAAATGTATTTTTGCAGCAGCAACCTTTTTACGCATTTAATAATTCTTCTAATTCTGCTCTTCCCTGTTCGTATGACTGAAAGTGTATCGCATGTAAGCCATATTCACGTGCACCCTTAATGTTTGCTTCACTATCATCCAAGAAAACTGCTTCCGCCGGGTTAATATGATAGCGATTGCAAATAATTTCATATATTTTCTGATCTGGTTTGATGACAAACTCTTGGTACGAGAACACTACACCATCCACGAGCGGTAAAAAACTAAGGGCCGTGTCTTGACAAGCCTCATAGGCCGGTTTTGACCAGTTGGATAATATGTAAATTCGATATCCTCGCTTTTTCATTTCCTTTATCCATGGGGTGGAATAGTCAAACTGTACCAACATGTTATCCATCTCCTGATAAATGCGTTCAATAAATTCCCGATATTCTGGCGCCGCTTTTACATAAGCTTCCTCGGCTTCCTCTGTTGTAATGATTCCTTGGTCCAAATCCATCCATGCTTGATGACGCACGGTTGCATCTGCAAGTTTCTCAATGTCATCTTCTTTTAATCCAAAACTCTCATACATTTGTCGCCAGCGAAAATCTACCAATACATTTCCGATATCGAAAATAATTGTATTTATCATGTCTGACCTCCTACAGCGATGTACTTACACCATTAATCGTAGCCAACTCGTTTTCTTCCATTGGAATTACGATACATTTTTTGCCATCAATCACGGAAGAATGAATCTTATTTGCCTTTTCTGGTTTTACATGAAGCACCACGTCGTAATTGCGTGTCTCTGCCATATAATTTTCGATTTCTTCCTCTTTTTCTTTTAACTGAACAGTACGCTCTTGCAATTCTACGTTTTTATCGTCCAACTGCTTGTTTAAAGAAACGATTTGGTTTTCCATTTCCTTTCGCTCAAGGCGCATTTCATTCTGTACCAAGGCTTTTGCATCAATCACATTTTCTGCTACGATTGCTTTATCGCCAAATGCCTCATCCATCGATTTTTCGATACGGTTCGCCTTGTCTTCTGGTACATTGCTTTCTTCCAAAAGTTTACCAAGCGTGGTCTGATCCAACACAAATGCATCTGCATCGTCATCATGTGTTTCCTCATATTCTTCTATCATATCCGAAAGATTCTGCTGAATGTCCATCAGGATATCTTCGGTATGTTCGTCCTCTGCACCCAAAACATTTCGTACGATAGAGTGGAATGCCATCTTCTGTTCGGTTGCAGTGCGCTCTACGGCACAGCCCAGCCCGTTTGCCATAAATTCCGAATGAGGCTCTTTCGTGTTCTTGGTATAAAAAAGTGTCGCATGGATATCCGTACTTCTATCCGTAAAAGCAGGGAATAAAAATGCGGTATCTGGAGCACCTACAACCCAGTCACGGACACGGGAACCAATACGTCCCTCTGCCTCCAGGTAGCCAAGTCCCGGTTTGGATAATGCCACAGGACAAATCGCACAAATCAAATAGTTATACACTTCTTCTGACTCATCCAAATCGTCGTTATCACTCGTACGTGTCATGACATCATAACTGTCATGGTATAAAAGAATCAGATAGTTTCCTACTTCATCGTATGTATCAATGACTAAATCATAATAGGCATCGAGTAGATTTTCGTCTTCTAACTTGCTTTCACGAAGTGCCATCAAAATCTGCTGTCTGCCACCCACTTCTTCTTCCTGTAATGGGAAGGAAAGCTCGAGTAAATTGTTACCCAATGTTCCAGAAAGTGCCTTGTTTGCAATTTCCAAATATTTATAATATTCCTCTTCTTCCAGATTTAAAAACTTGCCGCCAAATTTGCAAATCTTATTCTTGTTTCCATCTACATAGCAGCCTACCAAACGAGTAAAGCTGGCTTCTTCTTTTTTAAAACGACGTTTAATTTCTAATACTTCTTTCTTGTTCAAAATCCATTCCTCTTAGAACAAGGATTCTCTTGTTCTCTTCCAATAATTTTTCATTTTGTATTCTTTGTTGTAGGTAATCTCTTCCCCAAAATAAGCAGGCACCTCAAAAGCCTTAGCATCTTGCTCGGTTGGAAATTCGATTTCTGCATAATAAAATTCCCACTCCGTGCCCGAATCCACCAAAGAAACTTCGAGTTCCCATGGGCCAAACTGGTACTTTTTATAGTCTTTTCTCAACACTTTTCCATTTAAAAATTCTACCGTATCGCGATAAAAGTCGCTGGAAATCGCTGTTTCTGTTTCTTTGCGTGACAAATCGCCTTCGCCTTTTATCGTCATCCAGAATTCTTCTATTCCCGTACTTTTGTCCACCGCTTTTCGAATACGCAGTTCAGGCTCAAAACTAAGATATCCCTGCTCAATATCCACTTCACTAATCAACTCTAATCCCGTCGGAAAACCATCCATCAAAAATTTGCGTTCGATTTCTAGCATTTTCGTACTCTCCTTATTTCATCTATTCCTTGCCTGCCTAACGCAAACTCGCGCTTACCAGCAGAGTACCTCTGCTCCGTCCTCGGTTACCAGCACCATGATTTCCCACTGTGCCGATGGCTGACCATCCGCTGTATATACTTCCCAGTCGTTTTCTGGGTCGATTTCAATGTCTACGCCACCCATGTTAACCATTGGTTCAATTGTAAAAATCATACCTGGCACTAAAAGCATATCGGTTCCGCGCTTGGTATTGTATCCTACCCAAGGATCTTCATGGAACTGTAGTCCTACACCATGTCCGCCAATTTCACGTACCACCGTGTATCCATTTGCATAGGCATGATCATGTACTGCCTGCCCCATATCGCCAAGAAAGCCCCAAGGTTTGACTTCTTTTAAGCCTAATTCTACACATTCTTTTACGACTTCTACCAAACGTTTTTTCTCTGGACTTACCTCGCCGATACAAAACATACGGGAAGAATCACTAAAATATCCGTCCAAAATCGTAGAACAGTCTACATTGATGATATCTCCTTCTTTTAATACGACATCTTCGGAAGGAAAACCATGACAAACCTGATCATTGACAGGGGTACATACGCTGTATGGAAATCCATTGTAATTCAGTGGGGCCGGAATACCTCCCATCTCTGTCGTCATATCATAAACGATTTTGTCAATTTCTGCCGTATTCATGCCTGCATGAATGTGCGCTTCGATATAGTCCAAAACGGCTATATTAATCTTTGCACTTTCTTTAATCTTTGCAATCTGTTCCGGTGTCTTAATGATATCTCTCGATGGCACCTTGTGTCCCTGTGCAGCAAAACGTGCGATTTTGTCATCAAATGCCATATGACACGCCTTATATTTTTTTCCGCATCCACACCAACATGGATCATTTCTTCCAATTTTTACCGCCATTTCTATACCTCTTTTTGAAATTTCATTCTCTACAATACTCTTCGAATCGCTGTAATGGTATTACAGGTCACTGGTCTGTTACAGGTGATACCTGCTCTGGTTGACTGCGCTTCGACGATTTTGCCATTTCCAATATAAATCGCTACATGTCCTGGATATACCACGATATCTCCTGCCTTAATGTTGGCAAATGCAACTGGTTGTCCATAAGACTTAAACGCCTGCGACTGTCTCGGTACATTCTGAAAACCAAAATGTCTGTAAATCAAATTTACAAAACCAGAACAGTCACATCCGTTTGTAAGGCTGTTTCCACCCCATTTGTATGGGTTTCCGACAAACTGTAATGCATAGTTTACCAGCTCTTCTCCCGTTACATCGGTCTTAAACGCTGGATCGTGGGATGGATCATTTAAATAGCCTCCTGAAGTCGATGGCTTACTATTTCCACTGCCGCTATTGTTATTATTCTGCTGCTGTTGTTGCAGTGCAATCAAGCGGTTCTGCTCTGCGATATAATTTGAAAGCTCTCTTGCACGTCTCTTTGCCGTTGCTAACTGGTCTTCATAATTATCTGCTTCTGCCTCTAATTCCGCCAATGCTGCTTCTAATGAGGCTTCCTGATGCTCATAGACTTCACGCATCGCAACCAAGTCATTCATTTCCATTTCCAAAGTCGCAGCCAGAGTTTCTACATCTTCTACTGCTTTTTTGTACTCTTCCATGAGTTCTCGGTCTGACTTATGCACCTGCGAAACATACTCGACACGGTTTAGCATGTCCACCACGCCGTTTGCATTCAAAATCGCATCAATAATGGAATTCTGCGTACTGTTTTCGTACATGTACTGGATACGCAGTTTCATTGCTTCGTATTCTTGCGCTTCTTTCTCTTTTGCTACGACCAGATCTTTCTCCGCCTGGTCGATTGCTTCCTGTGTTGCTTTGATATCATTTTCTAAAATTTCCTGATCCATCAGAAGATCACTTAACTGTTTTGCCTTGTCACTTAACTGATTCTCCAATGCAGAAAAATGTGCTTCTAAATCGTCTACTTCATCTTCTATATCATCCAATTCATCCTGTGCCTGATCACGTCCGCTGGTTGACGCAAATATATCTCCAGCGCCCCATTTTTTCCAATCTAAATTTCCATTTGTCACTGGTATTGCCAATAAAAATCCCGCTACTAAAATCAGGGATACCATTCTTTTAAACTTCATGTAAATCCTCCATTGCGCACAAAACCGCATACTACCTTTTATTTTTACATAAAGCTGAAAAAAAAGCAAGGGCTGTCAATTTGTGGCAGCCCTTTTTCCTAATGCACTTGCTTGATAATCAATACTTTGTTCCCGATTTCCATCATATTATCGGTGCTGGCGTGATATTTCTTTGCGACATCCCACAGGTCTTCGCCTTCTCTGCGCACGTAGCCTATCATACCCGGCTGTTTCTGTAGGGTTTCGATGTCCAAATCCTCCTCATCAATTCTCGCAATATTCGATAATTTTTCTTTATGCAAAGCCAAAATCGCAAGCTGTATCGACGCCTTCACCTCATACTCCGTGTTATCCAAAAGATTTACCTGTAGCTGTTCCACGCCTTCTTGCAGCCAGTAAGAAGCGGCATCTGTAAATCCCTCTATTTCAATAAACTGCTCAAATGGAATCTGACTTCCGGTATGTTCGTACGGCATAGCGTCATCGGTCGTATTATACAAAATATGTACATTCAAAACACCTTCCACCTGGAGTCCATTTTCCCTTTTTTGTACACGGTCGATGGTGACATTCCCGCTACTCCCACAAATCTGCAAAATTCGCTGCTGATTTGGCTCTATACGTCCCTGTTCCAAAAGACGTATCTTGGAAATATTCTTCATGAGAAGCTGATTGATTGGCACATGGTTTCTTTCGATTAAAAGTTCTTTATCCAAGGCATATGCATCCTGCAGCACACGGCAGGTCTCCTCACGATAAATTTGTACCTCTACAGAAAACATCACATCTAGCCCTAGCATACGGTTTTCCCCATCATAATCCACACGTGGTTCAAGGTCTGCCTCTAATGTCCTCACTGTTGCCCAGAAAATCTCATCTCCTCGCAAGGAATTCGTCTCGATTTCTCCACTAAGAGGTACTATCGTCTCGTAACACTCATATTCTCCCGTGCTCTCACTTCGATACAGCACCCAAATTTGTCCATCCATTTTCACCTGAATTCTATCATCCTGTAACAGGATTTCTTCATTTCGAAAGTCCACCTGATAAAAAGTGATTTCTCCAATGTTTGATTTCGAATTCGGTAAAATCATTTCTTTTTGAATACGAAGCTGATCTTTTATATTTTCTTCTAAACACAACATGGGTACTTCCATTTGTTTTTGTTCATATCCTGCCTCTGGTATTTCGCAGACAATCTCTTCGTCTTCTTCCTCTAGATTTCTCGCTACCACATTTACCACCGCACAGATTGCCAATTTGCGGGAATTGATAATTCCCACCGTCAAATCTTCGATTTCCATGTCCACGGTGATGTCATCTGTTTCTTCGATTTCATCCATGATAACTTTTTCTTGAAAAGGAACTACTCCATTTACACTATCAAGACGATGATTCTCATCATCACTTTGATAAAGCACGGAAAATCGCAGTTTCCCATTGATCCATACGCCTTGATTTCCCGCCTTAACATCATCTACCAAAATATCTCCTTTGGAGTATATCACCCGAATCACATCTGGCTTATTGTCTCTTACGATATAATCATCATCCAACGTAATCTGCGAAAAACTTTTCGCTTTTTCTATCATCTGTGTACATATATGTCTGTCTAATTCCATAAAACTCCCCCTGCTACAATAGAATGCCTATGAAATACATATGCGTAAAACCTTGCTTTTATGCTTTTTTCATTGCTTTTCTATTTTCTGTTTTGTATAATAATAAGGTGTTGTAAGAAATTTACATGGGAATTTGAGGGAAACATATGAGAACAATTTTAACATTTGGATTTATATTTTTATATTTATTAGTAGGCTATATTCCACTTGGTATTTTTTGGCTTTATGGCAAATTGATTAATCAAGATAAGGCTGATTTCATCCAGCTTCGCATGGTTCAATGGGTTTTTAAAATCATCCATGTTCTGGCTGGTATCAAAATCACCGTTATTGGTGAAGAAAACGTACCAACGGATGAAGCCGTCCTGTATGTTGCCAACCACAGAAGCATGGCAGATATCGTAGTTACCTACGCAAGATGCCCACGTCTTACTGGCTTCGTTGCGAAAAAAGGCGTAGACAAGGTTCCAGCCCTTCGTGCCTGGATGCGTCGACTTCACTGCGAATTTTTAGACCGTGATGATATCAAGCAGGGACTAAAAGTAATTTTAAGTTGTATTGAAAAAGTTAAAAATGGAATTTCTATTTTTATCTTCCCAGAAGGAACCCGTAACAAAAATAGTGCGGACCCTACAGATATCGGTGAATTCAAAGATGGCAGTTTCAAGATTGCATCCAAAACCGGTTGCAAAGTAGTACCAGTTGCTATCACTGGAACCAACAAAGTATTTGAGGACCATTTTCCATATATCAAATCTGCAAACGTCATACTCGAATATGGAAAACCAATCACCATAAAAGAATTAGACAAAGAAGACCAAAAACATGTTGGTCTCTACTTCCAAAATGTGGTACAGCAAATGCTGATTGGACATCAGAATATGTAATGCATGTTATTAAAAAAGAGAAACGCTGAATATCAACGTTTCTCTTTTCTTTTATAAAAATATGGTCCGCACATTACTTCGTGTGTTTTTGTATATGTCCAAGAAAAATCACTTGCAGTAATTGTCACATCAACAAATTGTTCTAATAATTCTGCCGTGATGTTTTCTGCATTTTCCAAGTGGTATGCAATATCCTCAACATTACTGACAATTACACACGATTTTTTATTTTCTTGATTAAACAAGATTTTAGCCTTTTCTTCTGTTTCGCCACTCAAAAGTTCAAAGCTAAAAATATGCCACAGAAATGCTGTATACTTTCGAGAATCCAAACAAAGTTTCTTTATTTCTTTCATATTGGCATCGGCAGGTGCAAATGTGTTTACCCATTCTTTTTTATAATTTTTGATTTCTTTTTTATCTAATAACTGCGCCTTGATGTTCAGATTTTCAAAAAAGCGCACAAACTCTGATTTTGCCTCTTCTAAATATAAAACTTGTTGCTTTTTATTATCAACTCTTTCTTTAATGATTTTATGTATTTCCCAAAATCGCGGAGGCTCATACATCATTTCTTCGGGTTTCTCTTGCAATAACCATTTCATTTTCTCGCACCAAAAACGAATACAAATGAATCCTTGAGGTATGTCTTCTGGAATATCATTGATTATATAATCCCCACATTGAAAATCAAATTGGAACATTCCGATATCAATTCGTGGATCAGGACGTTCGTCTATAAAGTCGTTTTCTGCGAGTTCCTCTATTGTTATTAATTCTTCAGACGGATACTCCAAATATTTTCCGCAAACATAATAATAACCGCCACAAGGGGAATTACCCTTTTTATCGGTACCAATATACTCAATTTGACAACAGGTAGGATCAATGCCAAACGCATCAAAAAATGCTCTTTCCTCAATGGTTAAATTTTTGCAATACTCTGCGAAATTTCTATTGGCTTGGTTGTTATTTTTTTCGTAGGCATTGTAATACTCTTTTGTTCTTTCAATATCCACTTCGATTTTCCAATCACCGTATTGCAATGTGTTCATAATCTCACCATCCTTTGATTTATTATAGGATAAACGCAAGAGTTAAAACTGCTCAGTATTTGCCCCAATCACGTAACATTTCTTTAAAATAAGAGGCTTTATATTCTCCTAGCAATGGTTCAATATTGATAAAAGAGACAAAACATTCCATTTTTGCTTCCGTAATCCTCAATATATCCGAACACAGAAAGGGTGTCTGTCAAAACAAAAGGGCTGTGAAATACAAAGCCGAAATCTTTTTTCAGCCAACACAAATTTTTCTTTTGCTTTATTTAATTCAACCTTAGAAATCACACAGACACCACTTTATTTTAAACATATTATTAAACTTCGCATTTTTCGTGCGAAAGAGTGACTAGTAGTAACATAAATGAGGGGTAAGAAAGACCAAAAGTATTATACAATTATTATTTCACATCCAAAGTAGATTAAATTGGCTTTCTTATCCATATTCCAAGGATACGTTGTAAAATTAAGCAAATGGCTTGTAGGCGGTGAAGCAATATTTTTCTTGAATTTCTTTGCCTTTTTCCAAAACTCATCCATGGTAAATTGGGGCGGCAGCTTGTCGATAATCTCTTGTAACTCGGCGCTCTCGCTTTCGGTGAGGTTTATCCAACAATTCGTAGTCATTGGACTTAGTTTCGTTACCGCATTTTCAAACTTCCACTTATATTCTGGGTTTTTCGTGAAATAGTCCTGTATTTCTGTTAAGACCTCTGGAGAAACTGGTGCCAGCCACGAAGCATCAACATAAGAAAAATCAATACCAGGTTTCATTTTTTTTGTAAACGCTTTTTTCAGAACAGCCCAATGACCAATAATATCACCTTTTTTCCATTTTGTGGTGTTGCCACAATAATCTTCGTCTGCAATTTTGGGCTTGATATCAATCAATTGCCAATATCCTGCTTCATAGGATGTAACAAAATCTCCAATTTTAATAGACACGCAAATCACCTCTTTTAAACTATTATAACATAGGTCTTGAGGATTCTCAATGATACATCACTGTTGGCGATATGATGTTATGCTCCGCATAATGATGTTGCTCGTTTCACTCGCAATGATGCGATGTTT
>JAGBEZ010000099.1 GCA_017936725.1 Agathobacter sp. | reverse complement strand
GATTCAATTTGATATAGAAGAAGAAAATTTTTAAACGACAGTTCAGGAGGACGAAAACATGGCAAAAAGAGGTGGATATCCAGGAGGCATGCCTGGAAATATGAATAACCTTATGAAACAGGCGCAGAGAATGCAACGCCAGATGGAAGAAGCACAGCAGAAACTCGAAACAATGGAAGCTACTGCAACAGCAGGAGGCGGCGCAGTGGAAGTTACCGTTTCTGGTAAAAAAGAAATTTTAAAAGTAAAACTTGCAGAAGAAGTAGTAGACCCAGAGGACATCGAAATGTTAGAAGATTTAATCGTAGCAGCTACAAATGAAGCGCTTCGCAAGATTGATGAGGCTTCTGAGGCATCTATGTCAAAGCTTACAGGAGGCCTTGGTGGATTACTATAGCAAACAAATTTCAAAATTGATAGAAGAGTTTTCTTCTTTGCCTGGAATAGGTGCAAAATCGGCACAACGCCTGGCGTTTCATGTGCTTAATATGCCTATGGAGCAGGTGGAAAATTTATCTTCTGCAATTTTAGATGCAAAAAAGAATGTAAAATACTGTAAATTCTGTTATACTCTTACAGATGACGATATTTGTCCGATTTGTAAGAATCCAGCACGCAACTCAAAAACGATTATGGTGGTGGAAAATACCAGAGACTTAGCAGCTTACGAAAAGACAGGGAAATTCGATGGAGTTTATCATGTATTGCATGGTGCGATTTCTCCGATGCTGGGGATAGGGCCAAACGATATTAAGTTAAAAGAACTGATGGTGCGCCTAGAACAGGATGTGGATGAAGTGATTATTGCCACAAACTCTAGTTTGGAAGGGGAAACCACGGCAATGTATCTTAGCAAGCTGATTAAGCCAACAGGAATTAAAGTAACCAGAATCGCCAGCGGCGTTCCAGTCGGCGGTGATTTGGAATATATTGATGAAGTAACTTTACTTAGAGCCTTAGAAGGCCGCATCGAATTATAAATTTTTAACACGGAAAGGGAAGACGATGAACAACTTACAGCTCTCCAAAATCGCGAACGAGGTTCGCAAAGGTGTGATTAAGTCAACACACAGCGCGAAGTCTGGACATCCAGGCGGATCTTTGTCAGTTGCTGACATTATGACTTATCTTTATTTTGAAGAAATGAATGTGGATCCAAAGAATCCACATTGGGCAGATCGTGACCGTTTTGTATTATCCAAAGGTCATGTAGCGCCAGCGCTTTATGCAGCGCTTGCAGAAAAAGGATTTTTCCCAAAAGAAGATCTGACTACACTTCGTCATGTAGGTTCTTACTTGCAGGGACATCCAGATATGAAGAGTGTTCCAGGCGTGGATATGTCTTCTGGCTCATTGGGACAGGGTGTGTCTTGTGCGGCTGGTATGGCAGTTGCAGCAAAATTGGATAATAAGGATTACCGCGTATATGCGATTACCGGTGATGGTGAAATTGAAGAGGGACAGATTTGGGAAGCTGCTATGTTTGCAGGTTTCCGTAAGTTGGACAACCTGGTGGTTGTTGTAGACAATAACAATCTTCAGATTGATGGTGCAATTGATACCGTATGTTCGCCATACCCAATCGACAAGAAGTTTGAAGCATTCAACTTCCACACGATTGTTATCGATGGTCACAATTTTGATGAAATTCGTGCAGCTTTCAAAGAAGCTCGTGAAACAAAAGGTATGCCTACAGCGATTATCGCGAAAACTGTTAAGGGCAAAGGTGTTTCTTTCATGGAAAACAACGTAGGCTGGCATGGTAAAGGACCAAACGATGAAGAATGTCGTATCGCCTTAGAAGAATTAGAGAAAGCAGGTGAAGCATTATGTCAGATGTAAAGAGAATTGCAACCCGAAGCAGCTACGGTAGTGCTTTAGTTGAAATCGGAAAAGAACATGAAGAATTAGTAGTATTAGATGCAGACCTCGCAGGCTCTACACAGACAGGCGTATTTGGAAAAGCATTTCCAGAGCGTCACATCAACTGTGGTATTGCGGAAGCAAATATGACAGGCGTAGCAGCAGGTCTTGCAGCTAGTGGAAAAGTTCCATTTATGAGTTCGTTCGCAATGTTTGCAACAGCACGTAACTTTGAACAGATTCGTAACTCCATTGGCTACCCACATTTAAACGTAAAAATCGCTGCTTCTCATGCAGGTATTTCTGTAGGTGAAGACGGTGCAACACATCAGTGTTTAGAAGATATGGCACTTATGCGTCAGATTCCAGGTATGGTAGTATTAAATCCAGCAGATGACGTAGAAGCAAAAGCGGCAGTAAAGGCTGCATTTGAATACGTTGGACCTGTTTATATTCGTTTGGGTCGTCTTGCGGTTCCTGTTATCAATGATGAAGAAACATACAAATTTGAAATGGGAAAAGGTGTTGTAATCAAAGAAGGTACGGATGTAACGATTTTTGCTACTGGTCTTGAAGTGTGTGAAGCAGTTCAGGCAGCAGAAATGCTCGAAAAAGACGGAATCAGTGCAGAAGTAATCAATATTCACACCATCAAACCGATTGACAAAGAACTTGTGATTGCATCTGCTACCAAGACAGGAAAAGTTGTTACAGTAGAAGAACATTTCTGCAATGGCGGTTTAGGAAGTGCGGTGTGTGAAGTTTTATCAGAAAACGCTCCTACCAAGGTGCTTCGTATTGGTATTGATGATGTATTTGGAGAATCTGGCCCAGCGTTAGAGCTTATCCACAAATACGAATTAGATGCAGAAGGTATCTATAAAAAAGTAAAAGCATTTGTAAAATAATCTATTTTAGAAACTGTCACATCAAAAGGTGTGGCAGTTTTTTATTCTACAAAAACCGCGCTTTCTTATTTCTAAGAATTGTCAAAATTCGTAGTTCCATTTTGTTAGCATGATTCAAAAAAGGAGTGGACAGCACTATGACAGAAATGGAAAGCAGTAAAGATAGAAATCTAAAGAATGTAAAGCAAATTGGCACACCGCGAGAAGAAAATAAAATCTATATAGAAAACATAACCTACAACAAAATCAAAGAAGATAGTTATCGGGAAAAAAGGGTTTTTGTATTAATGGGACATACAGAGCGTATGCAGGGGAAATATGCCACGTTTGTAGAGGCGGCTATTTCTGTGTCAGGAATGGAGTTCTCGGGAAATTTGCCAAGATGGAACAATGCGACGTGGAGCGAGGTGTTTCGCGAAATCAAACGATTGTATGAGGATATGATTATTGTTGGATGGGCGTTAGACATCAAAGGGATGACTCCTCAAATGACACCAGATTTAGAGCGTGTACACAGAGAACACTTTGGTGGAGTCCATCAATTACTTTTTCTATTAGATACTTTGGAACAGGAAGAAACCTTTTACATATATAAAGAGAATAAACTTGTTTCCAAAGATGGATTTTACATATATCACAAAGCAAGGAGCAAAGAGAGGGTTGCTTCGGCATCGGTGCGAGAGGAAAGTCCGAAGGGGATGTTACCTGACAATAATAGCGGATTTCGAAAGGTGAGGTCACAGGTAGAGGTGGATTTTGAAGTTCCAGAGCAGGAGACCAGGCGTGGAGGCAGGTATCGCCAATTGATGCAGGAACAAAAGAAACCAGAAAGAGATAATGGAAATATCGGAATTGCTGTGGCGATAGCGATTTTGGTCTTTGTGATTGGTGTCGGAGTTTATGAAAATAGTGGTGGCATTTTAGGAAAAGAAGATTCGATAGAAACGAATGTTTTACAAAATCAAACATCTACGGAAGCAGATGGAGAGAATGTAAAAGAAGAGAATACTGAGACGAGTGGAAAAGAGATTGAAGTAGAAGTGATTCCAGGAAATGAATAAAGAAAAATAGTGAACCTTGTGAAAGAATGTGCTATAATACAAACACTTCTATTTAAGAAAGGATAAAAATTTGTGTCAGATGTAAAGAAAAAAGGTTTCAAAACATTAGAAACAGATTATGAAGAACTCGATGAACAGATTCTTGAGCATAGAAAGTATCTATTAAAAAGAGCACTTCAGGTTATAGCGATTATTGCAGTGCTGGTGATTGGGGTAGAGTTGATGTATGCCCTTCGAAGCTTTGATGACTATGAAGTTCGAAATGAGTTAGACAGAAGTAGCAGCAGCACGGCACAATATCAGATGTTCGGCGATAGTCTGCTAGAATATAGCAATGACGGAATCACATGTATTGGTAAAAATAATGATATTATCTGGAACCAATCGTTTGAAATGGTTTTGCCAGAAGTGCAGATTTGTGGAGAATATCTGGTTGTGTATGATGCAGCAGGAACGAAACTATTTATCCTGACGGAAAGCGGATTGGAGAAAAGCCTGGAAATGACAGCGCCGATTCAAACCGTATGTATTGCAGATCAGGGAACGGTTGCAGTGTTGATGAAAGAGAATCAAGAGTCGCAGGTGAAACTCTTTGATAAAAAAGGGAATGAGCTTGCGAACGGAAAATTTTATGGCGACAAGGGTGGTTTCCCAATTGACATTGCACTATCTTATGATGGTACAAAACTAGCAGTTGATATGGTAGATGTTACACAGGGAAAAGTGAAAACGACCATTAGTTTCTATAATTTCGGTTCGGTAGGACAAAGCGAAATCGATAACAACGTGGGTACCTATACATTTGAAGATGTCATAGTTCCTAAGATTGATTATGTATCAAACGCTCGCATGATAGGCATGGGCACTGGAAAGATGCTCGTATTTGATGGTATGCAAAAGCCAGAATTGGCCGAAACGATTGAGATAGAAGAAGAGGTGCAAAGCTTCTTTTATAATGAAAAATATATTGGGATTGTCTATGACAATGCAGAAGTTGAAAACTCTTGGCATATTAAAGTGATGGATATGCGAGGAAAAACCGTGATGGAAAACGATACCACCATTGCATATGATAGTATCGAATTTATGTCAGGAAATGAGATCTGTGTGACGAATGCTACGCAGTGTGAAATTTTCACAATACATAGTATTAAGAAATTCTCGTACGAATTCGATAAAGAGTTATATAAAGTATTTGCCACAGGAGATGGACAGAATTATACATTTATATTTAAAGATACAATAGAAGAGGTGAAACTGAAATGAACATTTTAACGATTATTATTTTGGCAGTACTGGTACTTAGCGTTTTTAGCGGCTACAAAAAGGGATTCTTAAAGACAGCATTTTCCTTGGTTTCATGGATTGTAGTGTTGGTTCTCTGTAATTTTGCAACACCGATTGTGACAGATATGCTGATAGAGAATACAGATATTGAAGTTGTGGTTCAAACGACAGTAGATACGAAAATCAATGAAGTGATTAACGAAACTTTAGAAACTTCTGATTTAGCAGAATTGGAGGCGGCCCTTCCAGCAGAATTAAAAACAGCTCTTTTGGGTGAAAACGGAAGTTTGCAGGAAGTTGTAGCAAACGGTACTGCGTTAGATACGACGGCGTTAGTAAACGGCATTGTCGGAATTTTGGGATTCGTAATTACGGTGATTATTTTGCGTCTCGCAATGGTTGTTGTTGAAGTAGTGTTAAATATTGTAGCAAAACTTCCTTTGATTGGACCTATGGATAAATTGTTAGGACTGGCCTGTGGTGCAGGAAAGGGCATCATCTTATGCTGGGTTATTTTGGCAATCGTATCGGTACTTGCTTTAACAGGAGTAAATACGGAATTTGCGACCTATATTTCGCAATCCGAACTGCTTACATGGTTACAGGATAACAACGTACTTTTGAATTTTATTTTAGATATCCAATAAATCTATTGTAAAATTTAACAATTTCGTGTGTAAAAATTGGGGTATCCTAAGTCGACAAAAACAACATCTTGTGGTGTAAAAATTTCTTTGTAGAAATTGAAAAAATCTTGTTGACTTTGGGGTACCCTTGTGCTATTCTAACAAGGCTTACTCGTGAGACGCACTAGCGTGGAGAGCTCCGATGAGCAAATATGAGAGTAAAAAACTTTCAAAAAAATTAAAAAAAGTTGTTGACATAAGCAAATGGCTGTGATATATTTATCAAGCTGTCGCGAAAACAACAGCAAACGAACATTGATAACT
>JAGBEZ010000098.1 GCA_017936725.1 Agathobacter sp. | reverse complement strand
ATTCCTGTTACGAGGTTCGTCGCTCCAGGACCGCTTGTAGCGAAGCAAACGCCAACTTTTCCGGTACTTCTTGCATATCCATCTGCCGCATGGGAAGCTCCCTGCTCATGTGAGGTCAATACATGTTTGATATCGGATTGTTGATAAATCGCATCATATACATTTAAAATCGCACCGCCTGGATAACCAAATACGGTATCTACGCCCTGCTCTTTTAAACATTCGATAATGATTTGTGATCCATTAAGTTGCATATCTAGTTCAGGTACCTTTCTAAATTATTTTATCTCAAGCACAGCGCCTCTGTTTCCTGAAGTAACCATAGATGCATATCTCTTTAGATATCCTGTTGTTACCTTAGGTTCACGTGGCTGCCAATTCGCGCGGCGTGCTTCCATTTCTTCATCCGACACCTTTACATTCAGTGATAATTCTGGAATGTTAATCTGGATGATGTCGCCTTCTTCAATAAGAGCGATAGGTCCGCCAACGGCTGCTTCTGGAGAAACGTGTCCGATAGAAGCACCACGGGATGCACCTGAGAAACGTCCGTCTGTAATAAGTGCTACAGAACTTCCAAGTCCCATTCCTGCGATAGCAGAAGTTGGGTTTAACATTTCTCTCATACCTGGACCGCCTTTTGGTCCTTCGTAACGGATAACGACTACATCACCAGCTACGATTTTGCCGCCCTTAATTGCTTCAATCGCATCTTCTTCACAGTCAAATACTCTGGCTGGTCCTTCGTGTACCATCATTTCCTCTACGACTGCAGAACGTTTTACAACACTGCCATCTGGAGCAAGATTTCCTTTTAATACGGCAAGACCGCCTGTTTTGCTATATGGATTATCCATTGGACGAATTACTTCTGGATTTTTATTTACTGCGTTTGCGATATTTTCTCCGATGGTTTTACCAGTTACTGTCATACAGTCCGTATTGAGAAGTCCTGCATCTGCAAGCTGCTTCATAACTGCGTATACACCGCCTGCTTCGTTTAAATCTTCCATATAGGTATGACCTGCTGGTGCTAAGTGACAAAGGTTTGGAGTCTTTTCGCTGATTGGGTTTGCAAATTCGATATCAAAATCAAATCCAATTTCATGTGCGATAGCTGGCAAATGAAGCATAGAGTTCGTAGAGCATCCAAGTGCCATATCTACCGTAAGTGCATTGATAATAGACTCTTTTGTCATAATATCTCTTGGTCTGATATCCTGTTCCAAAAGTTTCATAACTGCCATACCTGCATGTTTTGCAAGGCGGATTCTGTCAGAATATACTGCTGGGATTGTGCCGTTTCCGCCAAGTCCCATACCAAGTGCTTCGGTTAAACAGTTCATTGAGTTTGCTGTGTACATACCGGAGCAAGAACCACAGGTAGGACAAGCCTTCTGCTCAAATTCCTTTACATCATCTTCTGTCATTGTGCCGGCTGCATATGAGCCAACTGCTTCAAACATAGAAGAAAGACTCGTTTTACATCCTTTTACCTTACCAGCGAGCATTGGACCACCAGATACAAATACGGTTGGAACATTGATACGAGCTGCTGCCATAAGTAAACCAGGTACGTTTTTGTCACAGTTTGGAACCATAACAAGTGCATCGAACTGATGTGCAAGTGCCATCGCTTCGGTAGAATCTGCGATTAAATCTCTGGTTACCAAAGAATATTTCATACCTACGTGTCCCATTGCGATACCATCACAAACTGCGATAGCTGGGAAAACTACTGGTACACCGCCTGCTTCTGCTACACCGAGTTTAACAGCGTTTACGATTTTGTCTAAGTTCATATGTCCTGGTACGATTTCGTTATAAGAACTAACGATACCCACCATAGGCTTTTTCATTTCTTCCTCTGTAAATCCTAAGGCATTAAAAAGACTACGATGTGGAGCCTGCTGCATGCCTGCTTTTACGTTATCACTTTTCATATATACTTCCTCACTTCTTCATTATGTTAATTCACAAATATACTGAATTATAACACAACTATACTCTTTCTGCAATCAGACTGCCCATCTGCGCTGTACCTACTTTGGTAATTCCTTCTTGGCTTGTGCCTGCCTGCGGCATGATATCACCGGTGCGATAGCCTTCTTTTAATACCTGTTTTACTGCTGCTTCTACTGCGTCTGCCTCTTTATCTAAATCGAAGCTATAACGAAGCATCATCGCTGCACTAAGAATCGTTGCGATTGGATTTGCGATGCCCATACCTGCGATGTCTGGAGCGGAGCCACCACTTGGTTCATATAAACCAAATTTGGTTTCATTTAAACTTGCAGAAGATAACATTCCGATAGAGCCCGTTACCATGCTTGCTTCGTCAGATAAGATATCTCCAAACATATTTTCTGTTAAGATTACATCAAACTGTGCTGGATTCTTAACGAGCTGCATTGCACAGTTATCAACCAGCATGTGTTCGTATGTAACTTCTGGGTAATCCTGTGCGACTTCTTCTACGACCTTTCGCCAAAGTCTGGAAGAATCTAATACGTTTGCTTTATCTACTGATGTTACTTTCTTTCTGCGTTTCATCGCAATATCAAATCCACGGATTGCGATACGTCTGATTTCGTCTTCTGTATAAGTAAGAGAGTCACATGCAGTCATTACACCATCGACTTCTTTGGTGCTTCTTTCGCCAAAGTAAAGTCCTCCAGTGAGTTCTCTCATAATCATCATGTCAAAGCCATCTCCGATAATGTCATCACGAAGAGGACAAGCTGCTTTTAATTCTTCATATAAATATGCAGGTCTTAAATTTGCAAAAAGGTTTAATTCTTTTCGAATCTTTAAGAGTCCTGCTTCTGGTCTTAAGTTTGGAGGAAGCTGATACCAAGGTGATGTGGTAGTATTTCCACCAATTGAGCCCATCAGCACTGCATCGCTTGCTTTCGCTGCTGCAATTGCTTCGTCTGTAAGTGGTACACCTGTTGCATCAATCGAACATCCTCCCATTAAGATTTCTGTATATTCAAAAGTATGTCCATATTTTTGGCCAACCGCATCTAAAACCTTTGTCGCTTCCGCGGTTACTTCAGGTCCGATTCCATCCCCTGCAATGACACCAACTTTAAAATTCATTCTACTTCCTTCTTTCCCGTTAAATACGTTCCCATTTATTTATCATCTATCATAATCCAAACACTCTTAGATTTCAATATAACCAGCCATTTTACTTTTTTATAAACTTCATAACTTATATTCATACAACATAGGTTCCTGTTAAGCTTTTCATTTGCTAAATTTATGCCCCTATGTTATACTAGATAAAAGATATGATTTGGGGGAGGGATTTATATGCGCTATAATGAATCCGCAGAAAACTACTTAGAAACAATACTCTTACTAAGCAAAAAACTGCCCGTTGTTCGAGCAGTTGATATTGCAAATGAGTTAGGATATAAAAAATCAAGTGTTAGTATTGCCATGAAACATCTTCGCGAGAAAGAACACATAACCGTCAACGGTTCTGGGTTCATTTCTTTGACAGAAAGCGGTCTTGCTGTTGCTGAAATGATTTATGAAAGACATGAGATGCTGACACAGGTTCTCACCGCCCTTGGCGTTCCTGAGGATATTGCATCTGAAGATGCGTGCAAAATTGAACATGTCATCAGCCAGGAAAGCTTTGAAGCCATTAAATCTGCCGCAAAAAGTTTTTGATGAATTCCTCCTCTGGACATGGTCGTCCAAAATAAAAGCCTTGTATGAAGTCTGGTCTAAGTATGCGGATATCCTTCAACTCTTCTTCCGTTTCGACACCCTCTACACATATTTTAAGTCCTAGGCTATGCACCAATTGAATGATACTTTCCATCAGGTGCTTTTCAAATTCGTATTTTAGCGCTTTCTCTGTAAATCCACGGTCTAATTTTACCACACTTGGTGCGATATCGCTGATATTCATCAAGTTCGAATAGCCTGTCCCAAAGTCATCTAAGGCAATGGTCACGCCAACTCTTCGAAGATTATTCCATATCATATACAACTGTCCCGAGTCGTCCATCTCTCCGCTTTCCGTTAACTCAATCGTAATATTAGATGGTGACATCCCATTTTCATCAAGCAGGCGGAAAAACTCTACGATAAATGGACTCTTTAATACCTGTACATAAGAAACGTTCACATTCACACTAAAATCTGGGATGTATTCCTGTACTTTCTGACAAAACATAATCGCTTTTTTAAGCACCCATTTACCAGTTGGAATGATAAGTCCACTCTCTTCTAACAAAGGAATAAATTCTACTGGTGAGATACGTTCTCCATCTGGCATCGTATAACGAAGCAAGGCCTCTGCAGCATATGGTTTCTCGCCATAACCATCCCTGATAATCGGCTGAAAATACACATCAAATCCTTCAAAGTCTGATGAAATGCGTTCTCTCATTGTACTAAGTACGATGCGGCTTCGTAAAAACTTCT
>JAGBEZ010000097.1 GCA_017936725.1 Agathobacter sp. | reverse complement strand
GTGGAATCGATGTTACAAGCATCACTGATGTAACACCAGTACCACACAACGGATGTCGCCCACCAAAACGTAGAAGAGTCTAGTCGATTATTATTAGGAGGATACAGATCATGGCAGTAAATAGAGTTCCAGTTCTTAAAAGATGTAGATCCCTTGGTTTAGAACCAAGCTATTTAGGATATGATAAGAAGTCAAGAAGAAACACAAACAGAGCAAACAAGAAAGTTTCTGAATACGGACTTCAGTTAAGAGAAAAACAGAAAGCTAAATTTATCTATGGTGTATTAGAAAAACCTTTCCGTAACTACTATGAAAAGGCAGATAGAATGAAAGGCTTAACAGGTCCAAACTTAATGACTATGTTAGAATCAAGACTTGATAACGTAGTATTCCGTTTAGGTTGGGCTCGTACAAGAAAAGAAGCTAGACAGATTGTTGACCACAAATTCGTTACAGTAAACGGAAAAATCGTTAACATTCCTTCATACTTAGTAAAAGCTGGTGACGTTATCGAAATCAGAGAAGCTAAGAAGAGCACACAGAGAATGAAAGACATCGCAGAAGTAGCTGGTGGAAGAATTGTTCCAGAATGGTTAGACTGCGAAGATAACTTCAAAGGAACAATTAAGAGTTTACCAACACGTGAACAGATTGATGTTCCAGTTGACGAAATGCTTATCGTCGAATTATACTCTAAATAAGATGAAGTTTTACGGATTTTTGCCGTGGCATACGCCACGGCTATCCGTCGCTTTTATGCACAGCTCGCAGAAAGGAAGTGTGTTGCTTTGCAACCTGCTCGCGTGCGCAAGAGTTGCATAGCGTACTCTTGATCCTAAAGTCAACAGAAACCCGAGAAGGAGGGACTTTGTAGTGTTCGATTTTGAAAAACCAAGAATTGAAATCGCAGAAATTTCAGAAGACAAAAAATATGGTAAATTTGTTGTAGAACCATTAGAAAGAGGTTATGGAACTACACTTGGTAATTCACTTAGAAGAATTATGCTTTCTTCTTTACCAGGTGCAGCAGTTAGCCAGGTAAAAATCGATGGCGTTTTACATGAATTTAGCTCAATCCCAGGCGTTAAAGAAGACGTTACTGAGATTATCATGAATATCAAGAACCTTGCTATTCGTAACAATAGTTCTACAAATGAACCTAAAGTTGCTTATATCGAATTCGAAGGTGAAGGCATTGTAAAAGCAAGTGATATCCAGGTTGATTCTGATATCGAAATTTTAAACCCAGAATTAGAAATTGCTCACTTAAATGGTGGTGTAGATTCTAAATTATACATGGAGCTTACTATCACAAAAGGTAGAGGCTATATTAGTGCAGATAAGAACAAAACAGAAGATACACCAATCGGTGTAATTGCAATTGATTCTATCTACACACCAGTAGATCGTGTAAACCTTACAGTAGAAAACACTCGTGTTGGTCAGGTTACAGACTACGATAAGCTTACTCTTGATGTATTTACAAACGGAACACTTGAACCAGACGAAGCAGTATCACTCGCTGCAAAAGTATTAAGCGAACATTTAAATCTTTTTATTGACTTATCAGACGCTGCTCAGACAGCAGAAGTTATGGTTGAAAAAGAAAATGACGCACAGGAAAAAGTTCTTGAAATGAACATTGATGAACTTGAATTATCTGTACGTTCATACAACTGCTTAAAGAGAGCTGGTATCAATACAGTTGCAGAACTTATCAACAGAACTCCAGAAGATATGATGAAAGTTCGTAACTTAGGACGTAAGTCTTTAGAAGAAGTATTAGCAAAATTAAAAGAATTAGGTTTACAATTAAACCAGGGCGAAGAGTAATCGGAAACCTGTTTTAATAAATACTCAGATAGGCAGAACCGATAAGACCGAAGAGCACGGCCTATGTCTTATTCCTGAGTGGCACTCGGTGGCATTGCTACCTAAATAAGAAAAATGCATTCGGTAAGTAAGACCAAAGAGCGTGGCCGGATGTACCACAAAATGGAGGAAAGAAAAATGGCAAAATATCGTAAATTAAGCAGAACAAGCAGCCAGAGAAAAGCATTATTAAGAGGTCAGGTTACACAGCTTCTTGCTAATGGCAAAATCGTAACAACTGAATCAAAAGCAAAAGAAGTTCGTAAAATCGCTGAAGGACTTATTGCTATGGCAGTTCGTGAAAAAGATAACTTCGAAGAAGTTACAGTTACAGCTAAAGTTGCTCGTAAAGACAAAGATGGTAAGAGAGTAAAAGAAGTTGTAGATGGAAAGAAAGTTACTGTATATGATGAAGTAGAAAAGACAATCAAAAAAGATATGCCTTCAAGACTTCATGCAAGAAGAGAAATGCTTAAAGTTCTCTACACAGTAAAAGAAGGAACTGGCAAAAAAGCAAAAGAAGTTGATTTAGTTGCAAAATTATTCGACGAAATCGCACCTAAATATGTAAACCGTAACGGTGGTTACACAAGAATCGTTAAAATCGGTCAGCGTAAAGGTGATGGCGCTTTAGAAGTAGTTCTTGAATTAGTTTAATACTTAGCCAAAATAAGGCTGCTACAAATATCAATTTGTAGCAGCCTTTTTTGACTATTTAGATACTATATGGATCCGCTTTGTATTGTTCGATGATCTTTTGGCATCTGTCGTATGGGTTTAATAAATCGCTGATAGAGGCATCATGATTTAAGGTATCAATGATGTAAGCGATGTATTTGCTCATATCACAGTTGATGTAGTATTCTCTAGAAAGTAATTCTGGAGTCTGGTAAGTTAAGTTTGTTGTTACTACACGGTAGATTAAGCCTTCTTCATAAGCCTTATCAAAAGAAGCAAGACCATTTGTGAAAAGACCGAATGTAGAACAAACGAAGATACGATTTGCATTACGTTTCTTTAACTCTTTTGCAGTATCAATCATGCTTTCGCCAGAAGAAATCATATCGTCTAAGATGATAACATCTTTTCCATCGAGATCCTGTCCAAGGAATTCGTGTGCAACGATTGGATTACGTCCGTCTACGATCTTTGTATAGTCACGGCGTTTATAGAACATACCCATATCTACTCCAAGAATGTTTGCTAAGTAGATTGCACGGCCTGTAGCACCTTCGTCAGGTGAAATAACCATCAAATGCTCTGGGTCGATTTTGATATCTTTTACGTTTCTTAATATGTTTTTGATAAACTGGTAAGTAGGACGTACGGATTCAAAACCACCATGAAGTGGAATTGCGTTCTGTACACGTGGGTCATGAGCATCAAATGTGATAATATTGTCTACACCCATTCCTACCAATTCCTGAAGTGCAACTGCACAGTCAAGAGATTCACGAGAAGAACGTTTATGCTGACGGCTTTCATAAAGGAAAGGCATAATAACAGTGATTCTTCTTGCTTTACCATTACAAGCAGCAATAATACGTTTTAAATCAGCGTAGTGATCATCTGGTGACATGCGGTTTTCGTGTCCGCAAAGTTTGTAGGTTAAACTCCAGTTTGTAACATCAACTAAAATGTATAAATCAAGTCCACGGATAGATTTATTGATTACACATTTTGCTTCGCCGGAACCGAAACGAGGGGTAGATACAGGAATAATATAGCTATCTTTGTGATAATCCTTGAATGCTGCATCATGCTGATGTTCATGTTCACGGTGTTCTCTCCAAGTGGTGAGGTACTTATCTACTTTTGCGCCCATATCGGTGCAACTCTTAGTAGGAACAAGACCTAGGATTCCATTTGGAATGGTTTCTAAAATTCTTTCATCGTTTGGCATGGGGTCCTCCGTATAAAAAATTTGTTTATAAATTAGCTTATACAAACGTATAAGTTACTACCAAGTTATCGTAGTTTTTTCTGAATACGTATATCATCACCAAATAATTTGATAAGAGAATAATTACTTGAGATGCGAGACCAAGTACGTTCGGAATACATATCAATCATTTGATTCAAATTAAGATTGGTTGATATAATCGTAGATTTTTGACGAAGCAGGCGTTCGTTTATACACAAGAACAGCTGTGAGGTTGTAAACGAATTTGAAAATTCAGTGCCTAAGTCATCAATAATCAGTAAATCACATTCGAATATATTTTGGTGAGCTGCGATAGCGTCTGCATCGCGGTCAAATATACCCTTGCTCAATATATCAAATAATTGGAATGCTGTAAAGTAAATTACAGAATATCCTCGTTCTAATAATTCTTTTGCAACACAATTCGAGAGGAAGGTTTTACCAACACCCGTGTTGCCATAAAGAAAGAGATTCTTTGGTTTATTGTCAAAGTGTTCAATAAAATTCTGACATTCAGCTACGGCACGTTTGGCAGTAGCAAGAGAGGATAAACCGGTCGTAGGATTGATTTCTTCATCGGAATAATATTCAAAAGAAAACGTGCTAAAATTCTCACGAGATATAATATTTTTGATATTAGACTGTGAATATACTACGTTGATGATTTCCTGTTTGAAACAATGACATTTTTCACCGTTAATATATCCAGTATCCTTACAATCTTTACAGGTAAATACTGGCTCAAAGTAGTCTTTGTGATATCCATGGCTAGCCAATAAGTGATCTTTTTCAATGCGCAAATCATCGATTGCTTTTTTGGTTTGCTGATAGCTGGTATCATCATCTGCTAATTTTTTACGAGCTGCTTCTACAGAAAGAGATGCAATTTGGTCGTTGATAGATTTCAACTGTGGAATATTGGTATACGCTGCATCTAATCGTTCTTGTGTAAGATGGCGGTTGCGAAGCTGTCTGTTTTGATAACCTCGCATGATTTCATCGTATTGTGCATTTGAAAGTGCCATAATTTCCTCCGGAATATCATATATGCTTATTGCATAGATGAGCTAAGTAACATTTTTTCGAGTTTGTCAAAATCGTAAACGCGCTGTTCGAAATTGTTGAACGTGTTACGTTTTGTGCCAGCAGTCTGTGTTGGAGCAGTGGTACGTTTGCTTTTGCTAAAGGCTTCATCAACAGCTGCAATATCCTTTATGGTATGTACGTTTTGATTGTGCCAGTTGGTTAAAATCGTATCGGCATATTCAAAACTTGGTTTCTGCGTAGCAGAAATGGTACGCTTGCAAGCTTCCTGAATGATTTCAATATCAAACGATAGCTCTTTGGTCCATTTATTAACAAAAGCAATTTCTGAATCTGCAAGATTTCTTCCGCTAATGCCGAATGCTTTCATAATGCTATAGTAAGCCTTGGAGCGGATAGAAACATGTTCTTTGGCTTTTTCAATCGTATCAATGCCATTTTCAGCCCAACCAAGAGCCACCTTGTCCATGTAACGAAGGCTGGAGTGCCCATTGGTAATGCAATATTCCACAAGGTATTCGATTAATTCTGTAGTAAATTTTAAACTGTCATACCAGAAGAAAATAGTATTCATTTCCGTAGAATTTAAAGGCTTTTTCAAATAGGTCTCGATGATAAACAAAAGCTCCGATATTTCACTATTGTTTGTGAATGCTTTTACTTCATCTAAGGTGTATTCTCTTTTCTTGCTGTTAGAAGTGTTAGCAGATTTCTTCGCAGGAAGTGTCTTAGCTTCTACAACGGTTAAATCTTTGAAGCAAAGACCAACCAATTGATTTTTGCTATTTAGTTCAAGACTTAAAACCCCCACTTTTTCCCAATATTTTAATGCACGGAGAATATCCTTTTCGGTATAGTTGAAATGATCTGCAATTGCAGATATGGAGCAGTCGGAAGTACCTGAAGACCCCATACAACGTAACAGAAATAGATATACTTTTACAAATTCTCCGTTGGCATCTGCCATATATGTATCAATAAACACGCGAGGCACACTTACATGGTTGTGTGGATAATCGCTTTTTAACTGAATCATAGACATAAAAAAACCCTCTTTCCCAAATGGCCGGTGCAAAAGACAACCAGACCTCGTCAAGTGTTCCAAGTATAACACATTAAAAAACGAAATGGAAGAAGCAAAAATTCCACAAACCCAGTAAAATCAAGGGATAACAAAATTGTGGATAAGTGGACAACTTGTGGGATATACTTGATTTAGAGGCTTTGCGGGTATTAAAAAATCCACATAGAAATGGGAATAAAATCCCCAATTTCAATGTGGATAATGTGGATAACTAGTTACCAAGCAGCGATTCGCCTATTTCTACAACGTTTCCAGCACCCATAGTTATCAACAGGTCGCCGTTCATACAATTTTTTAATAAAAATTTTTCAATTTCATCAAAAGAAGGGAAATAATAGCTTTCTGTACCCTTTTCCTTTACAAGTGCAAGTAAATCTTTCGAAGAAATGCCAATTGTGTTTTTTTCGCGTGCAGCATAAATATCCGCAAGGACTAAAATATCTACCTGAGATAATACATCTGCAAATTCATGTAAGAAAGCTTGTGTTCTCGTGTATGTGTGAGGCTGGAATACAAGGATTAGTCTCTTATGCGGATAATTTGCAGCCGCATCAAGGGTTGCCTGAATTTCTGTTGGGTGGTGCGCATAGTCGTCAATAATGGTGATACCGTCCACTTCGCCCTTGTACTGGAAACGACGGTTCGCTCCGCCAAATTTTCGCAAGCCTACAAGAACTTCATCTTCTGGAAGGTTCATAAGATGAGCCAAAGCGATAGAAGCCAATGCATTTGAAACGTTGTGCATACCAGGAACGCTTAAATGTACATTCATCAGAGGTTTGCCCTGATGCATTACGGTGAACATACCACAGGCTCTATCGTCAAAACGGATATCTTTTGCATAAAAATCAAAGCGAGAATCAAATCCATAGGTGATTACCTGGTGTGGAAGATGTGAAACTAATTCCTCGTAATCTTCGATTTCACCATTGATAATCGTTGCGCCGTCGGCACGGGTGTTTGCAGCAAACTTTTTAAAGGAATTGCGTACATCTTCTAAATCCTTGAAAAAGTCTAAGTGTTCTGCTTCGACATTTAAAATAATGCTGTATTTTGGACGGAAGTTTAAAAAACTATTGGTGTATTCGCAGGCTTCAGAAATGAAAACCTCGGATTCACCGACACGTAAGTTACCATCAATGGCAGAAAGAATTCCACCTACGGTGATTGTTGGGTCGGCATTTGCTTCCAAAAGGACCTGACTAATCATGGATGTGGTTGTGGTTTTGCCATGGGTTCCAGAAACAGCGATGGAATTTTGATAATTGTCCATAATCTGTCCAAGGAGCTGGGCGCGAGTCAGCATAGGGATACCAGCGTTCTTTGCAGCCAGCCATTCTTCGTTATCTTCACGAATGGCTGCAGTATATACCACTAAATCGATATCGGATGTAATATTTTCTGCAACCTGTCCATAATATATCTTAACCCCTTTGTTTTCTAACTGGGTAGTAAGCGCAGATGCTTTCATGTCGGAACCACTAATGGTAAAGCCTTGTTCAAGAAGAATTTCTGCAAGACCGCTCATGCTGATGCCACCGATTCCCATAAAATATACATGAATTGGTTTATTAAAATTAACTGTATACATATAAAATCCCCTTTTATAGTAATATTATAATCTGTCATTTCCTATATTATAACGCGGTTACGCGATTTTGCAAAGAAGAAGACTTGTTTTTCCATAAAAAAAGAAATATACTATAGGAAGTGTGCAAAGAAAAATAAGAATGAATAAAAAACAAAGGAAGAACTTATCGTGGAGAAATTTTTTAATACGGATAATAAATTATTTACTACAATATTAAGAATCGTGGATACCATTGTTTTGAGCGTGCTTTGGATCGTATGTTCACTGCCAATATTTACGATTGGAACATCAACAACTGCATTTTATTATGCATTTCAAAAATCCGTTCGTGATCGAAGAGGCTATTCGTGGCAATGCTTTTTCCATTCGTTTAAAAGCAATTTTAAGCAAACCTTGAAAGTATGGCTGCTGATGTTAGTCCTTTATCTGTTCCTTGCGTTTGATTATATGATTTTGCAAGCGATGATAGAGGAAAATGCCAGTGCGGGAACGCTTAGCAATGTTATTTTATGTATTATAATGCTAGTGACCTTGTGGGGATTATATCTGTTTCCATATATAGCCAGATTTGAAAATTCTACAAAGGCCATTCTGAAAAACTGTATGCTGATGGCACTGTTGAATCTGCCATGGTCAGCCGTACTATTAGCAGCATTTTTGGTGTGTGTTGCTTTGTTTATCGCTTGCTTTACAACCATATCGCCATTGTTTATCGCTTGTATTCCGGGCATTTACATAGTGGTAGCAAATTTTATATTAGAACGTGTTTTCCGAAAATACTTAAGTCAGGAAGACCGAGAATGGTTACAGAAAATCGAAGAAGAAGAGGAATAAAAAAGAGGCTGCCGCAAAATAATTGCGACAGCCTTTTTGTATGTACTTATTCGATTTCGAGACGAAGTTTTAGGTAATCTTTCAGTTCGTTGTTGTAAGACTCGGCGGCTGGGTCATTCAGTGGATTATAGTAATGGTTCCACGCGAAGGTGATGTGAGTCTCTGCGTATTTTTCACTAGCCTCGATTTGGTCGATGAAACGAGAAACATCTGCTGGAAGGAAGTCAGAGGTAAAGCATTCATTGTTTACCCAGTAGCGCATGCCTTCTTCGGTATCACAGGCTTCTTTTAATGCACGAATCCATTTTTCCATATCTTTTATGCTCATCTCTTTAGCGCCGACACAATCCTGTGGAGCAAAGATATCCCCAGCTCTGAAATTTGCAACAGAGAAAATGTCAATCCAGAAATTCTTATACTGTTTTGCCGTCGAAATGGTCTTATTGAAATATGGGCTAAGCATCAGCGGTTTTTCTGGACATGCTTTATTAATTGCATCGATCATATGATTCATATTATTACCGATGCAGGTTGCATAAGCTTTGCCGTCAAGTCCGAGACAGGCTACATCAACGTTCCATATTTCGTTGTAGTAATACCAGCCAGCAATCTGTTCTCCGTACTCTTCTCCGTAACGCTCCCAGATTTCGGTTATCATCTGGCCATTTAATTTACCATTAGCATCACACCAGGTTGCAAAGTAAGATTCGGTTGCAGCGTCTTTCTTTCCAGAAGGAAGTTTTGGTTTACCCCATCCAAAATCCCACCATCTGTCGTCACTTAACAGACCAATATAAATTTTCATATCGTTATCTTTGGCAGATTTTAAAGCTAATTCTAAGGCATCTCCCTGATTCTTTGAGGAAAGAACCGCATTTTCAAGCCCTTCAATTTTGGATGGATACAGACTGATATTGCCTTTTAGAGTATAGTTCTGCCAATCCTGTTCCTCGGCTTTTCCTATACGGTAAGAGCTGTCATAAACGCTTTGGAGAATCATAAAATCCATTCCAAGTTCCTTCATTGCAGCAAACTCCTGGTCCCAGCGAGTAGGTGTCCATTCACGGCATCCCCAGCTTTGCAGGAAAGAGCCGGAAAGTAGTTTCGTGTCTCGTTTCGCATAACCATCTGAGGAACCATCTCCCTTTGAAGAGGTATTACATGCAGTCGTAAGAGTCATACATGCAATCATCAGGATGGAGAATAAAACGATGTGTAATTTTTTCTTCATAAAAACCCTTCCTTTCATAAATCCGATTATTATATCTATATAGTAACATTGAAATGCTATTTTGCAAAGAAGAAGTGATAGAAAAGATGGATAAAGGTTGTCGAAAAAAAATATTGTGGTATAATTAAGTTATCAATAAACATAATGTGATTACGGGAAAGACAGCGTAGTGTAGCAAAGGGGGCTTTTTTATGCAAATAACAGACATACGTATTCGCAGAGTAGAAAAAGAAGGAAAAATGAAAGCAGTAGTTTCTATTACGATTGAGAATGAATTTGTCGTTCATGACATCAAGGTGATAGAAGGAGAGAAGGGGCTCTTTATCGCGATGCCTAGCCGCAAGGCTAGTGATGGGGAATATCGTGATATTGCGCATCCAATCAATTCTGCTACTAGAGAGAGAATTTCAAAACTGATTATGGAAAAGTATCAGGAAGAAATTGCAAAAGATTTAGAGTAAGAAAAACCCTCGCCGTTCGAGCGAGGGCTTTTTAAGGAGAAATATATGTTTGTAATCGTAGGACTGGGAAATCCAGGGAAAAAATATGAAAATACCAGACACAACGCAGGATTTATTTCCATTGATGCATTAGCTGCAAAATATGGAATCAGTATCACAGAGAAGAAGCATAAGGCCTTATGTGGAACGGGTGTCATCGAAGGAAATAAAGTTCTTTTGGTAAAGCCACAGACCTTTATGAATTTAAGCGGTGAAAGCGTAAGAGCCGTCATGGATTTTTATAAAATAGATCCAGAAGAAGAGATGCTCGTGATTTATGATGATATCAGTCTCGCGCCGGGAAATATTCGAATTCGCAAGAAAGGAAGCGCAGGTGGGCATAATGGTATCAAGAGTATCATTGCGCACGCAGGTACACAGAATTTCATGCGTATTAAGGTTGGTGTAGGAGAAAAACCAAGTGGCTGGGATTTGGCGGATTATGTACTGGGTCATTTCTCGGAGGAGGATACATCGAAAATAAAAGAGGTTATGCCTGATATTCTGCAGGCAGCAGTGCTTATGATGCAAGGTGATGTAGATAAAGCAATGAACGATTATAATGCGAAGAAGTAGGCAAAATGATGAAGACTTTTGTAGAACCATTGAAGAGTCTGGGTGCTTTTTCAGATATGTTAAAGCTGGCCAGAAAAGAAAAAGGTCTGTATTCCGTAACGGGATGTATTGACGCACAAAAACCACATATGATGTACACGTGCAGCGATGGTAAAAAGAATACAATCATCGTTACTTTTCATGAGCAAAAAGCGAAAGAACTCTATGAGGACTATCGCTTTTTTAATCGTGAGGTTGTGTATTTTCCTGCAAAGGACGTGCTATTTTATCAGTCCGATATTCGTGGAAATGTACTGACGGCAGAACGAATGCGTGCCTGGAAGGCGATTCATGAAAAAGAGCATGTGACGGTAATTACCACCTTTGATGCGCTTATGAATACGCAGACACCACCAGAGAAATTATGGAATTGTTTGCTCACGCTTATGCCAGGGGAGGAAGTGCAGTTAGAGGAAATTGTAAAGCAGCTTGTCCGTATGGGATACGAGAAGGAATATCAGGTGGAAACCATGGGACAGTTTGCTCTTCGTGGTGGAATTTTGGATATTTTTCCGTTGACAGAAGAAAATCCAGTTCGAATCGAAATGTGGGGCGATGAAATCGACACGATTCGTACTTTTGATACAGAAAGTCAAAAATCGATTGAATCGATTGATGAGATAACGATATATCCTGCCTGTGAGTTGGTTTTGACAGAGGAAGAAAAGCAAGCGGGAATCGAAAAACTTCTCAAAGAGGCAAAGAAAACTTCCGATAAACTGCGAAAAGAAATGAAAACCGAAGAAGCACATCGAATGCTTATCGGTGCAGAGGAAAAGGCAGAGGAGTGGGGAGAACTCTCGATTTATGCGGGGATGGACGCCTACTTATCCTATTTTTGTGAAGAGAGAATCGGGCTTTTGGATTATTTTTCGCCAGAAGAAACCTTTCTTTTCTTTGATGAGTTAAGTCGCTGTACAGAACGTGGAAAACAGACGGAGCTGGAATTTTCTGAGAGTATGAAGCATCGTCTGGAAAAAGGATATATTTTGCCGGGACAGATGAAGGAACTCTTTCTCGAAAAAGAAATCATTGGAAAATGCAATCAGTTTTCTAGTATATCTTTTGCGGCATTGGATACCAAAGCAAATGGACTCAAACAGCAGGGAACCTTTGCGATTCATGTAAAAAGCGTAAACTCCTATAACAGTAGTTTTGAACTGTTAGTAAAGGATTTGAAAAAATATAAAAAAGATCATTATAAAGTAATCTTGCTTTCGGGTTCTCGTACCAGAGCGAAGCGTTTGGCGCAAGATTTGCTCGAGGAAGGATTAAATAGTTTTTACACAGAAGATTACGATCATGCGCTCTTAGAAGGACAGATTATGGTTTGTCAGGCTTCCGTGCATAGAGGCTATGAATATCCACTCCTGCAATTTGCGGTTATCACAGAAACGGATATTTTTGGCGGAGAAAAAAAGAAGAAAAAGCGCCATCGCACCTATGAAGGGGAAAAGATACAAAGTTTTACGGATTTGAATGTAGGCGATTATGTGGTGCATGAAAATCACGGCCTAGGTGTATATAAGGGAATCGAAAAAATTGAAGTAGATAAAACCTTAAAGGATTATATCAAGATAGAATATGCGGGCGGTTCGAATTTATATATCCTGGCTACGCAGCTGGAAATGATTCAAAAGTATGCGGGAAAAGATGCAAAGAAACCGAAACTGAATCGCCTGGGCGGACAGGAATGGACCAAGACGAAGTCCCGCGTTCGTGGAGCAGTAAAGGAGATTGCTGCGGATTTGGTAAAACTTTATGCGCTGCGTGAAGAGAAAAATGGATTTGTCTATGGACCTGATACGGTATGGCAGAGAGAGTTTGAAGAACTGTTTCCATTTGAAGAAACGGAAGATCAAGTGCTGGCCATTGAAGATACCAAGCGGGATATGGAAAGCACCAAAATCATGGACAGACTTATCTGTGGCGATGTAGGCTATGGAAAAACAGAGGTAGCCATTCGTGCCGCGTTTAAGGCAGTTCAAGAAGGAAAACAGGTAGCATATCTGGCACCAACGACTATATTGGCACAGCAGATATATAATACATTTTCACAGCGTATGCAGGATTTTCCAGTGCGTGTGGATTTGATGTGCCGTTTTCGTTCTTCTGCCGAGATGAAGTCTACGGTAGAGGGGTTGAAAAAAGGGCAGGTAGATGTCGTTGTTGGAACGCATCGTATTTTATCCAAAGATGTGGAGTTTAAAGACTTAGGGCTTTTGGTGGTAGACGAAGAGCAACGTTTCGGCGTTACCCATAAAGAAAAAATCAAACAGATGAAAACCAATGTAGATGTGTTGACGCTTACTGCAACACCGATTCCGCGAACCCTCCATATGAGCCTGATAGGAATTCGAGATATGAGTGTGCTCGAAGAGCCACCAATGGATCGTCTTCCAATTCAAACGTATGTTATGGAATACAACGAAGAAATGGTGCGTGAAGCAATCAACCGTGAACTAGCACGCGATGGACAGGTATTTTATGTATACAATAAAGTAAAGGACATCGATGATGTGACCACGAAAATACAGGCGCTTGTTCCAGAGGCAAATGTTG
>JAGBEZ010000096.1 GCA_017936725.1 Agathobacter sp. | reverse complement strand
CTGTTGCCCCTGTCGAAATGCCAAAAGAAGTGGCACATATGTAACTGCTCTTTCATCAAAGTCGTTTTTGGGGCAAATGTTGCCTCGCATTCGACCTTTAAACTCTTCTGGTCTAATTCATAACACTTATTGTTTACTTCAAAAGCCCATACTGTCTTTCCTGCCGGAATCTCTTCTAGTACGAACGTTAATTTCTCTCCGTCATCTAACGTAATCTCAATGGTCGCTTCCTGCAGATGCTCCTCTGACCGATTCACTACTTCTAATGAGGCTAAATTTTCCACATAGGAACTATCGCTATCCGGATTTGAAACGGAGGACTGGAATAAGGAAAGCACCTCGACTTTTCCATCTTCCAACTCATATGGAAACTGCACTTCCTGTCCGGTTTCCTTCTGTCCCTCTCCTTTCGGATTCTCTGCCGTTTGCTTCCCAAGCCCGAAACATAACACGCCAAAGCAAAGGAGTCCGATAATTCCAAGACCTATTATTTTATTTCGATTCATGTAGCTCTCCTTGCCAAAACTATCGGATAATTCCGCCCTCAATCAATCTATCTAAAAATTCCTGAATATCTTTTCTTGCAACGGCCTCTTCTACGTCATACTCGTCTAGGACTCCCTTTACCAATTCCTCAAACGTCGCTTCTTCCTGAAGCATCTTCCAAAGGGATACTCCTACTTCGTTCACCGTAATTAGTCCGTTAAATTCTAATACCGTCTTTCCTGTAGGTATGATGATATAATCGCCTGCAATTTCGCGCAAGACAAATTCTTTTGAAACCTTCAAGGCAATATACCCCCACTTTCCTTATAATAATAACCTATTATACAATATAATTTCTGACGTTACAAGACATAATTCTCCTAAAAATGCGACTTCTTGGGCTTACATAAAACAAGGCGGAGATATCAGCAATGATATTTCCGCCATCTATATCTATTCATTATAGGCATCCGCCAGTTTCTGTACGAATGTTTTCATCTCTTCCACGACCTCATCTGGTTCTGTAATTTTTACCCAACGCCCCAAACTCGCAATCCATCCAAAGAACTGCTTGCTGACAGCCACATTTACGATAACCTCGCTACGATTTTCCCCCGCTGGGCGAATCGTCACGTCTTTACCAAATCGGTCAATAAATATGCCTACCATGTAATTTGGGAAAGAAATATGTACACGCTTGATATCTCCATGGAACATGCCGAAGTTCACCTTTGAGTAAGAACCCATATCGAACTTTTCGAACAGTTCTTTTCCTCCACGCTTTTCTTCTAAAATCGAGATTTTAACCATCTTGTCCACACGATAATGCTTAAGTTTTTCCTCGTAGTGATCAAAGGCTACCAAATAGTAATATTCATCATCCCAGGTCAATGCCCATGGACTGACTTCGAAAAATGCACCGTTATTTAATGGAACAAGTTCCTTGTTCGGATACCAGCCGCAATACTGGAATTTAATCCTGCTGTTTTGTGCAATCGCTGTATGCAAAGAGTCCACGTTATAGTAAATGCTTTCATTCATGGTCTTGATGCGGCCTTGTACGTATACCTGTCGCTGCAATTGCGCTGCCTGATGGGCACTTACCAGTTTCTTTACTTTCTTTATGAGTTCATTCGATTTACGCTCTGTGATAAACTTCGAGGATTGGATTGCATCTATAAGAAGTTTTACTTCTGCCACTTCAAAGTCACGGCCGCCCACATGATATATGGTTTCGCGCCCACGCTTCTCTTTTATGATTTCGATCCCCAATTTATCCGTCATATCTGCAAAATCCGCATAGAGACTCTTACGCTCGGCTGATACATCATATCTGGCCAATTCATCGATGATTTGCTGCAGGGTCAGACCGTGCTCGTCATCTGTTTTTTCCAACATGATTCTTGTCAAGTACGACAGTTTTAATTTCTGATTATTCCCTTTTGCCATGTTTCCGCCTCCGTTTTCTCGATTATATCATGGCGGCTTATTATTTACAAAGGAAATCTCTTTACGAAAACAGCACCAAAGCGATGCACAGCATTCCAATTGGTGGACATACTCCAATAAAAATTACTGCACCTAGTAATAAAACGCTCACCATAATATTTGATGCGATTCTTTTCTGTCTTCTTTTACTGATACCTATTGCCTTCATAGTGTTTCTCCTTCCATCAAAACTTTTCTTTTGTTTTCGTTTGTCTTGATGGGATTTTCCCACACTATGTGTCCAATAAACCACCCTCATAAGAATCTGAGCAAAAGAAAAGAGGGTATTCCCTTAAGTCACTTTATGACTCTTGAGATACCCTCTATTTTTCTCTTATCAATTTTTCTAATTCTTATTAGCCGAATAAGTCACCTACGTCAATACTAGGACCGCCGCCTTCTGGCACTGTTCCACCATAGCTTAATGTGATAACATCTTCTGCTTCAAATTTGATAACATCCGCTTCTGGATTTAAAAATTCTTTTTTATCCATTTGACTCTCCTCCTTCTCAATCATCATATCCCGTAAAATTCCGACAAATTTTATTTCATTTTATAAAATCTATCTGTAGTATAAAGGCTTTTCCAAATATTTGCAATAGTTTTTTACTATTTCTTTTAAAAAATTTAGTGGAAAGCTCCCCAACCGCCATCTGGATCATCTTTTTCAGTTTCTAAACCACCTTCTTTGTCTTCGGAAGAGGAATTTTCTTCTGAGGAAGTATCATCTTTGTCGGTAGTTGTATCGTCTTTATCGGATGATGTGTCATCTTTGTCGGTTGTAGTATCGTCTTTATCGGATGATGTGTCATCTTTGTCAGTTGTCGTATCGTCTTTATCGGATGTAACATCATCTTTGTTCGAAGTCGACTGGTCGTTGTTGGATGTTGCATCGTCTTTATTTGAGGTCGACTGATCGTTGTTTGATGTTGCATCGTCTTTATTTGAGGTTGACTGGTCCTTGTTTGATGTTGCATCGTCTTTATTTGAGGTCGACTGGTCGTTGTTTGATGTTCCATCATCTTTATTCGAAGTCGATTGGTCGTTTACAGATGTATGATCGTCTTTATCAGATGTGACATCATCATCTTCATCTCCGAACAAATCGCCTGCTTCGATACTATCTTTTATCGAGCTTTCCTGTTCACTCTGCGTCGAATTCTGCTGCGTGGAATCCTTGTCCCCGTTATTCTTGCCGCATGAAACTGCACCTATCACACCAAAAAAGAGAATCGCGCAAATCAATGCAACAATAATCGCTATTGTTTTTTTATCTAATTTCATTTTACCCTCCATTTCATCCTTATGAATACTTCTTGTTCTAGTATATGGGATTGTCCTATGTGCGTCAATCCTTTTCTACCCAATAGCAAACCCCATTTTCCAGCTGTAGACATTTGTTGCACATCGACAGGACCGCCTCTCGGTGAGTTACGATCATGCAGGTTTTATCTTTCATTGCGGAAATGTTCTGAAGTAGCTTCTCCTCTGTCTCGCCGTCTAGGGCAGATGTTGGTTCATCCAAAAGCAGAATTGGTGCTCCGCTTAGAATCGCTCTTGCAATCGCAATACGCTGTGCCTGCCCCTCGGAAAGTCCGATACCGCGTTCCCCAATCAAGGTATCGAGACCCTGTGGCTGTTCTTCTATAAATTCGCGAATACATGCTGCTTCTGCCGCCTTCCAAATGTCCTCTTCGCTGGCATTTGGACAAAACATGGTAATATTCTCTCGAAGCGTCCCTGAAAACAGGGTATTTCCCTGCGGAACATAAGCAAATAGTTTTCTCGTTCTTCTTCCAGCGGTTTCCTCTCCATGCGCAAAAGTAACGGAAATCTTTCCTTTTGTCGGACGATAAATTCCTAGAAGCAGTAAAAACAAAGTGGTTTTTCCTGCACCAGATAGTCCCGTTAGAGCGACACAGTCTCCCGACTGTAGTTCAAAGTCTATGTCTTTTAATACTTCCAAACGGTCGTAGGCAAAGTCTACATCCTCAAATGCTATCGTCTGAAATTCTCTGCATACATTCCGATCTTCCGTCTGCAAGCTCTGTAACTCATAGGATTCTTCATCCTTTAACTGAAACAGCTCTTCCAGTCTCTCCGCAGATGAGAGCATCCCATACAGTTTCTGCAAGCTTCCTGACATCCCGGAAAAAGGAGTCTGTATCTGGCCT
>JAGBEZ010000095.1 GCA_017936725.1 Agathobacter sp. | reverse complement strand
GGTAACTTATCTGCATTTTCCTCAAGAAGTGCTGCAATAATTTCAAATTCCTCTTCGCACTTAGGGAATGGGGATACCCCTACCATATTTGGCTGATACCAGATATCTGGTAATTTTGCATCGATTTCTGCCTTGATAAACTTAAGCGACTCTTTCGCCTGCTTGGAGTATGGAAGGATATAGAGTTCTTTTGGTGGCAATTCTACGTCCACCTGTAAAACGGCACCATTTTCCCCAAGTAAGAAGGGTTTGTTTAATCCCACCTGACGCAAAAATCCAGAAAGATAATGCACTGGTTTTCCGGAACAGATGGCGATACTTATCCCCTTCTTTTCTAATTTCTTTAGTTTCTCTACATCTGATGCCGCAATGGCTTGTCCATGCTCAGCAAGTGTGTTATCCAAATCAAATACTATCAGTTTTATCATAATTAGTTATTAAAACTCCTTACCCAGTTCATAAGGGATCCATGATGGTTATTAATCGTAACCGTTCTCTTCATATCTTCGGTTACTGGACCATTTTTGGCCATTTTTGCCAAGATACATGCCTGAAGTTCTTCAATAGACATTTCTTCATATGGCTTATTTAAGTCGAGAACTTTTTCTTCCTGTTCTTCTTCTACTGGAGTTTCTACTACTTCTTCAAGAACTTCTTCCATCACTGTTTTTTCTTTCTCAACCAATGGCTCAGCCTTTTGTTCTACAACCACTGGCTGTCTTTCCATATCACTTGAAACATCTGAAAAAGCACGCTTTGGCACCCAGATTTCACCAGAGTTTCCAGCGATTTCAGCTGCGAAACCACCACCAGAAATTGTAATCTTTCGTCCAGATAATATACCGATATATGTACCGTCTGGAGCACCTCCATGCATCGTGCATGGATTGTCGTCATTGTTTACCATAACTACGACAGTAGTACCTTCGTAACTACGAGAATAGGTATATTGTCTGGTTGTTAAATTCTGTTCTTTGTAATCCCCGTAACTTAAGGCTTTTATCTGCTGATGTGCCTTGCCTAATGCTGTGATTAATTTCACATATGCATTATTTTCCATTGCATCGGTCCAGTCTGCGTATACCATTTCTGGACGAAGTGGTGCATCTGCCTCTGTTCCATGTCCTTTTCTGCCTTCGATACCAAATTCGGAACCATAATAAATCGAAGGTACGCCTGGTAAGGTATAGAGCATGATGTGTACTGGTACAAAACCTTTTGGCGTAGAAAGTTTTGACATAATACGCTCTACATCATGGTTGTCTACAAAACTATATAAACGAAAAACGCCGCCACACATATCATTCAAGCGTTTTACGGTATGCGCAATTTCAAAGAAATTGTGGTCATTGTAACCAGAATAAAGTGCTTTATGGAGATGGTAGTTTGTTACCGAATGCAGTGTCTGTGCATTTGCCCAGCGCACATAATCTCCATGGATCACTTCACCCATAAGCCAGAAGTCAGGTTTTACATCATTTGCAACACGGCGTAAATCCTTCATGAAATCAAAATCTAAGACGTCTGCTGCATCCAGACGGATACCATCTACATCAAACTCTTTTACCCAGTAACGAATCACATCACAGATATAATTCTTTACTTCCGGGTTTTTCTGATTTAATTTTACCAGAAGATCATAACCACCCCAGTTTTCATATGAGAAGCCATCGTTATACGAATTGTTTCCCCAGAAATTTACGTTGCAATACCAGTCTTTGTATCTGGAATTTTCTCTATTCTCTTTTAAATCTTTAAATGCAAAGAAATCACGACCTGTGTGGTTAAATACACCGTCAAAAATTACTTTGATTTCCTGTTTATGACATTCTGCCACGAAGTTTTTTAATGTTTCGTTGGTTCCTAAACGACTATCCAACTTTTTATAATCTGTTGTCTCATAACCATGCCCAACAGATTCGAACAATGGTCCAATGTAAATCGCATTGCAACCTATATTTTTAATGTGAGAAATCCAAGGAAGAAGCTTGTTTAATCTCTCCACTGGTTCTCCATATGCATTTTGTTTTGGTGCCCCTGTCATACCAAGGGGATAGATGTGATAAAAAACTGCTTCATCATACCACGCCATTTTTGAGTCCTCCTAATTGCACAAATTTTGTGTGTTAATCGAAATGGGCTCCACTCACGATTCTTTCCAAAAGTCCACGGGCTCATAATCCTGCAGTTTTGCTAAAAAGCCTTTTTTCTGCAATTCTGCCTGAATCATATCTAAGGTCTGCTCATCTTCTGCGAGAATGGTATGATAATGATAATTCGATGTCAGGTTCATCAGATTTGTGGATTTTCCACTGGAAATATCCTCCATATATTTGCGTACATCTTTGCGTGATTTGATATTCATATCTACTTTGATAACGCCATATGCTCTATGATATACAAAAACATCTTCTACTTTGGCACCGTAGTCTACATAAAGATTCAATTCTTCTTCTGCTTGTTCATTTGTGTGTATCACTTTGAACACGCGACTTGCCATC
>JAGBEZ010000094.1 GCA_017936725.1 Agathobacter sp. | reverse complement strand
TTGCATAAGACTTCATCGCATCATCTCGAATAGTCTGAATCAAATTTCTTGCTGCTTTTGACTCTTCGGCAATTACGGTATCCCAGTCCAGTCCTGTCTTTACTGGTTCAAACACCCAGTTTGGATACTGTGCATGCAGGATTGCCAAGCTATGCGCGTAACTTTCTGGAAATCCAATGCGTACCAGATATGCCTCATATTCTTCATCTACTTCGATATCTGGAAGCACTTCGTTAACATAGGTGCTTATCACCCAGCCAATTACAGACGTATTACTCACGCTTGTACGAACACGATACCACAAATCGCCAGAAACCGTTGTCGAATCCAGTATTTCAAGTTTCTGCCCATTCGTCAATTTTGTCAAAACCGTTGTTCCACTCGTCCCCGGCTGATTTCGGAGATTTACTTCATTGGAATTTATCGTGCCTTGTGAAATAACAACCGCGTCTTTATCTAACAACACATTGCTGGCTGGACAATAAGAGGTTTCCTCTCCGCCTGCCTTTAAGGTGTAGCTAATCTTATACCACTTTGCCCCATCTGTGCCAGTTACTTCATCTACTACGGTAACTGGTTTTCCATATTCAAAATAACGGGCATGTGAGCCATTCGGTGATGCCTGATAAAAGGTTTCCACCAAGGCACTCTTATCTGTAGAATAAATCATACCTGTTTGTGCTGTATAAGCAAACGAAACGATTGGTTCCATATGTAAAACTCCTATTGTCATTGCTATCACTAGCAAAAACGCTATTATCTTATGTGTCGGATTTTTAAAAGCATACTTCATGTGTGCCCTCAACTTTCTATTTCAAAACAAACTTTTCCATATTAGAAAACATTCCAATATAATTATACAAAGCAGGGTTCTCTCCGTCAATCAAAATGTAGTATTTCCCACGGTTTTCCAACTATATTTTGTGTATAACGAGGTGTATGTAGTGAACGCTTAAGGGGGGCTTATGTTTTTTTCAGTCAGAAAGACCACCACAAATAATGTGATGGTCTTATTACATCGTTTATTGAAATGTATATTGTATCGTCACATCATTTCCCTTTATGGTGACTTTAGCGGTTGCTCCGCAAATCATTGGCATCATAGGTGCCAGATGTCCGATATCCAAATCCATAATGATAGGGACATTGTATTCCGAAAGCATATCTGTGACTGCTCGATATTGATCAATACCAAACGCTTCTTCTCCAAAGCAAAGCGGACGCCCAATCAAAAAGCCTTTCAAATGCTCAAACCATCCTGCCTGCTTCATCTGCCAAATCGCACGGCGAATCGACATGATGTTTAGGTCACAGGATTCTAAGAACCAGATGAATCCGTCTTGCTTGTATTTCTCGTTGAACTCTTTTACTTTGTCGTAAGTTGTTCCTGGATACATCTGCAAAATATCCATACATCCGCCAATGAGACGGCCTTCTAATTCTACCATCTTTGACACATCATCTTGCTCATCCCAATCCACATCTATCGCTTGACCTTCTTTACAGATATAGGTCTTTATCTCTACTGGCTCTGTGACATTATATGGCAACAACGGATGTTCTTCATCCTTTCGGCTCTCTTTTTCCCACAGGTCATAACTGCGCACCGTATCGGTTTTTCCACACAACAAGTTCCATGCATCCTGAATCGAAGCGTGCCATGGCTCCATACCAAAGGCTGCTGCACAAGGACCATAAATTGCCGCTGTGTCCATAAGAATTGCCGATAAAAAAGTAAAATTCGTGTTATCCGAATATCCCATATACCACTTTGGCTCTGCGTTTTTCATGCGCTCAAAATCCATATATGGTACTACTTCACACATCAACTCTCCGCCGCCACAGGAAATGATACTGTCATTCTCTTTGGAACAATACCATTCGTTTAACTCCTGTCCACATAGGCTTGGCTCATTGCTAATGCCAATTCCCTTTGAAGCAAAACAATTTGGTCCAAGATGTGTCTGGTAGCCCATCTCTTCCCATTTTTTCAGTGCATGTAAAAATGCACTATGATAAGGCTCGATTGCACATCCAAAGGATGGTGCTACAAAACCAATCGTACCCTTTTCTTTTAAAAACGCCGGATATCTCATATATGTTACCTCATTTATGTTTTATCTTCTCAAATCAATTTCTATACGCCTTCCCCATCAAACATCGGGATAAAACTTTCTTCCGCTACATCTTCCTCTTGTATAAATCCATTTTCTACACCGATTTCGATTGCATAATCAATATATCGTTCGTAGGTTCGTCTGTCGACTTTGCGATTTAACTCGGGATAATTTTCCACATGGGCAAGCGGTGTATACTGACTCATCAGGCTTAGATAAATCTGATTTCCATATGTTTCATGCAGGAATTTAACAATTCTTTTTGCATCTTTTAACTGTCCAGGAAGAAGCAATTGACGCACAATCACACCCTTTTGTATTAAGTCGACTTCCTGCTGCCTATCATAGATAAATTTGACGGTCGGCTGCTGTCGGACCATTTCTGCAATTGCTGCACGCGCTACCTCGGGATAATCCGGTGCATTCGAATACTTCTGTGCCGTCTGGGAATCCCAGTATTTAAAATCTGGCAAATACACATCTACAATACCTTCTAATTGTTTCAAGGTATCTACCTTTTCGTAACTGCTTGTATTATATACGATGGGAACGTGAAGTCCCTGATTTCTGGCTTGTTCCACTGCCCACACGATATGCGGCACATAATGTCCTGGTGTAACTAAATTGATATTATTTGCCCCTTGTCCCTGCAATTCCAGGAAAATATCGCTCAGACGCTCTCTACTGATTTCTTTTCCAACAAATCCATTTGCAATTTCCCGGTTCTGGCAAAACACACAGTGCATGGAGCATCCACTAAAGAACACGGCTCCCGATCCGTTTGTGCCACTAATGCAGGTCTCTTCCCAATAATGCAAGGCTGCACGTGCTACTTTTAGGTTTGAAGATACTCCACAAACGCCCGTCTGCTCGGCTTCTCTATTCACTTTACAGCCTCTTGGGCATAGTTCACATTTTGTATACGCTTGTAGCATATCTTCCCACTCCATTTAAACGCTTGCAAACTGACTGTTATACAGTTTTTCATAGAAGCCCTTCTTCGCAAGAAGTTCTTCGTGTGTTCCCTGCTCTATGATTTTTCCATCCTTCATCACCAATATCACATCTGCCTCTCGAATCGTAGACAAACGATGTGCCACGATAAAGCTCGTTCGACCCTCCATCATGGTCAAAAATGCCTTCTGGATTCTCATCTCGGTTCGAGTATCAATGGATGAGGTCGCCTCGTCCAAAATTAACATTGGAGGCAGACAAAGCATTACTCTAGCAATACACAAAAGCTGTTTTTGTCCTTGGGAGAGATTTCCTCCGTCTTCCAAAATCATAGTATCATATCCCTGTGGAAGACGTTTGATAAAACTATGTGCATGTGCCGCTTTTGCCGCACTTATCATTTCTACTTCTGTCGCATCTGGCTTGCCCATACAAATATTTTCACGAATGGTTCCAACCTTTAGCCAAGTATCCTGAAGTACCATGCCATAATTGTTTCTAAGGCTCTTTCGTGTGATGTTCTGAATGTTATAAGAGCCGAGCGAAATGCTTCCAGAATTTACATCATAAAAACGCATCAGCAAATTGATAAATGTCGTCTTTCCGCAACCCGTAGGTCCTACAATCGCCACTCTCTGCCCTGGTTTTACCTGCAGGTTTAAATCCTCTATCAGTTTCTGCTCTGGATGATAAGAAAAACTTACCCCTTCCATCTGGACACTTCCATCTGCCTGCTCAAGCACATAGGCATTCTCCGCATCTGGAATCTCTGGCTTTTCTTCTATTAATTCAAAAATACGCGCTGCGCAAGCTAATGCATTTTGCAGTTCTGTCACTACACCTGATATTTCATTAAATGGCTTGGTGTACTGGTTTGCATAAGTCAAAAAGCAGGAAAGCTGTCCAACAGATATGCCTCCAGCAATAGCGAATAAGGCGCCAAAGATACCTACCGCTGCATAAACCAAACTGTTGACAAAACGAGTCGAAGGGTTTACCAAACTTGAGAAAAAGGTCGCATTTAGTGAACACTTCTCCAAACGTTCATTGATTTCTTCAAATTCTTCAAACACTTGCTCTTCGTGTGAGAATGCCTGTACTACTTTTTGATTCTCTATCATCTCATTGATGAGCGCTGTCTGTTCCCCCTTCGTCTTCGACTGAAGCTGAAACATAGAATAGGTCTTTTTTGCAATAAAACTTGCAACAAACAGCGAAACTGGTGTAATAAGCACCACAACCAAGGTGATTTTTACATCCAATGTTAACATAAAGAGTAAAGTTCCCACGATCGTTGCTACACCAGAGAACAGTTGAGTAAATCCCATCAAAAGTCCCTCTGCAAAGGTATCGACATCGGCAATGACACGGCTTACGATATCGCCATGTGATTTACTGTCAATGTAGCTTACCGGAAGCTTTTCTATCTTTTGAAATGCATCTTTTCGGATATCCATTACGATGTGATAAGTCATCTTGTTGTTGCAGATGTTCATCACCCACTGTGCAATCGCACTGACTTCTATAACAACGAGCGCTTTTTGTATGATTTCCTGGATTCCCTGGAAATCCACCAGTCCCTTTTCTATAATGAGGTCCAAAGCATTTCCAGTCAAAATAGGGAAATACAAGGTCATCGCTACTGTAACGGTTGCTAACACAATCGATATCGCCAAAAGAGGGATGTATTTTTTCATATAACGAAGCACCTTTTTTAAGGTGTTCATCTGTGAGGTACTCTTACTCATTTGCCTTCCCCCTTTCTTCCTGTTTGAATTGGGAGTCGTAAATTTCACGATATACTTCACACGTATCTAGAAGTTTCTCATGGGTTCCCATACCCACTGCACATCCATCTTCTAATACGATAATAGTATCCGCATGCGCAATTGAAGATGTCCTCTGTGAAACGATAAAAATAGTTCTCGTTTCCGCAATCGAAGCAAGGGCTGCTCGAAGTTTTGCGTCTGTTGCAAAATCAAGTGCGGATGCACTATCGTCCAAGATTAAAACATCTGGATTTTTTACCAATGCACGGGCAATCGCAAGTCTTTGTCTCTGACCACCAGAAAGATTGCGTCCGCCCTGCTCTACCATATGGTTTAATCCATCCGTTTTACCTTCCACAACATCGGTCGCCTGTGCGAGTTTAAGTGCCTGCCACAAACTTTCATCGCTGGCCGTCTCATCTCCCCAGCGCAAGTTTTCTGCAATCGTTCCATGGAATAAAACAGATTTTTGTGGAACTACTCCAATTTTATTTCGAAGCTGCTCCAATGAATATTCTCTCACATCCACACCAGCAACCTTGACGGTTCCCTTTGTGGCATCATAAAAACGCGGAATCAGATTTATCAGAGTGGTTTTACCTGCACCGGTACCACCAATGATACCGATGGTCTGCCCTTTGTCCGCAGCAAAAGAAATATTGCTCAAAGCCTCTTCCTGACTGCTGCCATAGGCAAAGGATACGTCGTCGAATTCTACCATCGTGTTTTCTTGATTCTGCTGTGGTAAGTCTTTTTGTTCTTGCACATCATTATTTGAAAGTTCCGCTGCACGAAGTACCGCTTCCTGTTCTTTTATCGATGGCTCTTTTTCTAAAACATCCGCCACACGATTGCCACAAGCTACTGCTTTGGTAATCAGGATAATCAGGTTCGCAAGTTTTACAAGTTCTACGAGAATCTGTGACATGTAATTTACCAAGGCCACGACTTCGCCTTGTGATATCACACCGTTATACACCTGCCCAGCCCCAATCCAAAGGATAAAAAGCGTGGATACATTGACAATAATGAGCGTAACCGGGTTCATAAGCGCAGAAATACGTCCCACCAAAAGCTGCACATTTGTAAGCATTTCATTTTTTTCGTTAAACTCTACGATTTCATGCTCTTCTTTATTGAACGCACGAATGACGCGTGCCCCCGAAAGATTTTCACGCGTTTTTCCAAGCACGCGATCTAGTGCCGCCTGCACCTTTTTATATAATGGAATCGTAATCACCATGATTCCAAACACGACAATCGAAAGAAGCGGAATCGCTACTACAAAAACAAAAGCAGCCTTTACATCTACAGTAAACGCCATAATCATGGCACCAAAAACGACAAATGGCGAACGCATGAAAAGACGCAGCACCATATTTACCCCAGACTGCAATTGATTTACATCACTTGTCATGCGTGTAATCAAAGTCGACGTTCCAATCTCATCCAAATCTGCATAAGATAGTTTCTGAATATGACCAAACAACGCACTTCGAAGCTGTGTGGCAAATCCAACTGCCGCCTTCGCTGCAAAATACTGTGCACAGGTTGCACACACCAAGCCAATCACCGCAAGCAGAATCAAAATCCCGCATCTTTGAAAAATATACCCAATATCTCCTGTGCGAATGCCCGTATCTATAATCTGTGCCACGACAAGTGGAACGATTAGTTCAAAAATAGCCTCAAGCATTTTAAACAGAGGTGCAATGACTGATTCTTTTTTATAATCTTTTAAAAAGTATAGTAT
>JAGBEZ010000093.1 GCA_017936725.1 Agathobacter sp. | reverse complement strand
GATACCTTCCTTTGGATAATCCTAAAAATGCTGTTAAGAAGCGAGCCGCTGTTCCTGCACTTCCAACATAAACTTCTGCTTCTTCATTCGGAATTTCCCCACCAAATCCTTCTATGGTAACCGTTTCTTCCTCTTCATCAATATAGATTGGGAATCCCAAATCATAAAGTGCCTGCATAAAATGGCGTGAATCATCGCTAAAAAGAACTCCACGTAAAACACTGGTTCCCTCCGCTAATGCAGCAATTAACAATGCTCTATTTGTAATACTCTTAGAACCTGGAACTCTCGTCTCAATATCATGAGGATTTGTAACTTTTTTCACTTGATATATGTCACTACTACTCATTTCCACCCTCCACAATAAACATGGCATCTCCAAAACTAAAGAAACGATATCTTTCTTCTACTGCTTTTGCATATGCGGCTAACACATGCTCTCTTCCTGCCAACGCAGAAACCAGCATTACAAGAGTCGATTCTGGCAAATGGAAATTTGTAATTAACGCATCAATCACCTTAAACTGATATCCTGGATAAATAAAAATTTCTGTCCATCCACTGCACGCCTTTAATCTACCATTTTCATCCGCAGCTGCCTCAAGAGTGCGCGTACTTGTTGTTCCTACAGAAATCACGCGTTTTCCCTCTGCCTTTGCTTTGTTGATTTTATCTGCTTCTGACTGCTCAATATTATAAAACTCCGAATGCATATGGTGGTTTAAAAGATTATCTTCTTTTACAGGACGGAAGGTTCCTAAACCTACATGAAGAGTTACCTCAGCGATTTCTACACCTTTGGCTTTTACCTGTTCCAAAAGTTCTGGTGTAAAGTGAAGTCCGGCTGTAGGTGCCGCTGCCGAACCATCATGTTTTGCATATACCGTCTGATAACGGTTTTTATCCTGTAGTTGATGTGTGATATATGGTGGAAGTGGCATCTGTCCAAGCTGATCTAATATCTCTTCAAAAATCCCCTCATAGTGGAATTGGATGAGACGGTTGCCTTCTTCAACAATATCCATAACTTCACCAACCAATATCGCTTGATTTTCATCTGCTACAACGGTACCATCTGTATTATTTGGACAGCCAAACAGGATTTTCATGCCAGGTCTTGCCTTTTTTCCAGGCTTAACTAAAGTTTCCCACACATCATTTTCTTTTCTCTTTAATAAAAGCACTTCAACGGATGCGCCTGTACCTTCACGTACACCCATAAGTCTGGCTGGGATTACCTTTGTGTTATTGATAACCAGACAGTCACCCTCGTGCAAATAATCTAAAATATCGCGGAAAACATGATGTTCTACCTCTCCCGTGTTTTTATCTAATACTAATAGTCTTGAGCTTGAACGGTCCTCTAATGGATCCTGTGCAATAAGCTCTTCTGGTAAATCAAAATAAAAATCTGATTTTAGTAATTCTTTCATAATTCTCCATAACGCAGTCAAACTCCCTGCGGTAAACCGCAGGAAGTTCTTCTGTTTCTAAAATATAATTAACTACGTAATTCTGCACCCAAATTCTTACCAAGTTGTTTCAAAATCTTCTTTACAAATCCATCTACGGATTCTGGGCCAAAGGCTTCGTCCTTTGGAGTGAAAAGCACGGTGAATGCCATACTCTTTTTACCTTCTCCAATCTGTGCCCCTTCAAAAATATCAAATAATTTGATGCTTGTAATATATTTACATGCCTCTTTCATTACTTTTTCAATTTCGCCACAAGAAACTTCCTTATCTACTACGATAGCTAAGTCACGTTGTTCTTCTGGGAACTTTGGAAGTGGTGTAAACATTGCTTTTTTACCATAGTACTTAGAAAGTGCTTCTAAGTCAATTTCCATTAAGTACATTGGCACACGCATGTCACATTCATCCATAACTTCGTAAGAAAGCGTACCAAGATAACCGATTTCTTCTCCATCACAGCTAATGCTTGCTGTCTGGAATGGATGTAAGAAGGTCTTTGTTGTTGGTGCATATTCAAATGTTACATGCAAAGTCTTTGCTACCGTTTCAGCAATTCCTTTTAATGTATAGAAGCTTTCGTTTTCACCAAATACAGTTACACAAAGTGTCTGACGTTCTTCTGGATATTCTACAAGAGGAAGCTCTTTTGCAATAAACTTCTTTGCTACTTCGTAAAGTCTTCCGCTTAAGTTTGCTCTCTTCTGGTTACGTTCTACTGCATGAATCATAGAAGCCGCAAGTGTGGTCCTCATGATAGAGATTTCTTCACTCAGCGGATTCATAATACGGATTGCATGACGTTCTGGAGCATCTTCTGGTAAACGTAATAAATCAAGGTCAGAAGGTGAGAAGAAGGAATAATGAATACATTCATGTGCTCCTGTTGCACAAAGTGCTTTTTTGAGTCTCATTTCTGTCTTCTGTTCAACTGTTTCTCCACCAGAAGTTACGGTTGCTGTAGCAAGGAAGGTTGGTATGATATGTTCATAGCCATACATACGGATAACTTCTTCTGCTACATCCTGATATCCTTCCATATCTTCACGATATGCTGGAACTGAAATAGTAAGTGTGTCTCCGTCAACCTTTGGTTCGAAACAAAGGTTTGTCATGATGCGGATAATATCTTCTGTAGGAACTGTAATACCAAGTACGGCATTTACTTTTTCGATGCTTACAGACATTTCTCGTGGCTCTACGCTGTTTCCAGTATTTACGTCCACATGTAATGCACCAACTTTACCGCAATTTAATTCTTCGATTAAATGACAAGCACGTTTTAAAGCCATTACTGTAGAGTATTCATCAACACCTTTTGCGTAACGAGCGGATGAATCAGATGATTTTCCTACAGCTCTGGAAGTGCGACGGATATTGTCGCGGGCAAATTTAGCAGATTCAAACAATACAGTTGATGTAGTATCTTTGATTTCTGAGTTTAATCCACCCATAACGCCAGCTAAAGCTACTGGTTTTACACCATCACAGATCAGCATGTTTTCTGTGGTAAGTGTAAGTTCATCTTCATCTAAGGTAACGATTTTTTCGCCTTCCGCCGCACGACGTACATGGATTGCATCACCTTCTAATGTAGTGTAATCAAAGGCATGCATTGGCTGTCCAAGTTCTTTTAAAATATAGTTTGTGATATCTACGATGTTTGAAATCGCATTGATACCTACGAGGTTTAATCTTCTCTTCATCCAAAGTGGAGACTCTTCGATTTTTACATCATGAATATAGTGCGCACTATATCTGTGGCAAATATCTGGACAATCTACCGTTACTTTGAAATTTTCAATCGTTGCATCATCTGCTGTATAATCAAGTGCTGGAGCCTTGAACGGTTTTTCAAGTACTGCAGCGATTTCTCTAGCAATACCTACGATGCTCTGACAGTCTGGACGGTTTGCAGTGATACCAATATCAAAAATCCAGTCATCTAAGCCAAGAATTGGTTTTACATCTACACCTACAGGTGTATCTTCTGGAAATACCAAGAGTCCGTTGTATTCTGCACCTGGATACATGTTTTCATTTACACCAAGTTCTACACCGGAACAAAGCATACCGTGTGATTCTACGCCACGAAGTTTGCCCTTCCCGATGGTCATAACACCTTCTACGGTCTTATGATCTTTTGCTGTTGCATAAACACTTGCTCCTACTAAAGCAACTGGGTATTTTCCGCCAGCCTTTACGTTGTCTGCACCACAGCAAATCTGGAAGGTTCCATGTTCGCCACAGTCTACCTGACATACGTGAAGATGTGTGTCTGGAATAGGTTCGCATTCTAATACAAGACCTACTACTACTTTGCTAATATCTTTTCCTACTTCATATAATTCTTCGACTTCAAAACCACATGAGAATAATTTATCCTGTAATTCCTGTGGTGTAATGTCGATATCTACATAATCTTTTAACCAACTTAATGGTGCTATCATATCTATTTACCTCCAATTATTTGTCATTTAGCTGACCTAATACTTTAACGTCTGATTCGAATAACATCTTGATGTTATTGATACCGTATTTGAGCATTGCTGTACGTTCAATACCGATACCAAATGCAAGTCCGCTGTATTCGTTAGGGTCAACGCCACAATTTTCTAATACGTGGTTGTTTACGATACCTGCACCAAGGATTTCTATCCAGCCTGTTCCTTTACAAAGCTTACAGCCTTTTCCACCACATTCAAAACAGCTACAGTCTACTTCTACGGATGGTTCTGTAAATGGGAAGTACGAAGGACGAAGACGTGTCTTGGTTCCTTCTCCGTAAATTTTCTTTACAAATTCATCTAACATACCCTGTAAGTCACAAAGTGTAATGCCTTTGTCTACTACAAGACCTTCCATCTGTGTGAACATTGGAGAATGTGTCGCATCATCATCCGAACGGAATACCTTACCAGGAGATAAAATCTTGATAGGTGGCTGTTTCTTTTCCATTACATGAATCTGTCCAGCGGATGTCTGTGTTCTAAGCAAGAACTCTGGAGATAAGTAGAACGTATCCTGCATATCTCTCGCCGGGTGATCCTGTGGAGTATTTAATGCTGTAAAGTTGTAGTAATCCGTTTCGATTTCTGGTCCTTCGAAAATTTCAAAGCCCATTCCTGCGAAAATATCAATAATTTCGTTACGAACCAATGTAATAGGATGTAAATTACCTTCTTCGGTCATTTCCGCTGGTAATGTGATATCAATTTTTTCCGCTTCATAGCGAGCCTGTAATTCTTTGGCTTTCATCTGTTCGTCAATCTGTCCAAGATATTCCAAAGCCCAAGCCTTTAACTCATTTACACCTTTACCATAAGCTGCTTTTTCTTCGTTAGGGATGTTTTTCATCTCTTTCATTAAAAGACCGATTTTACCAGTCTTTCCATCCAAGAATAATTTCTTGAATTCATACACTTCTTTGGAAGAGCTAAGCCCTTCTGCTCCTGCAATAATTTCCTGCTTAATTGCTTCTAAATTTGCGTTCATTGCATGTGCTCCTTTACTATAAATATTATCGTTGGTTTGTTTTAAAGGCATAAAAAAAATCGTCCCTTTAAAACTAAAGGGACGAATAGAAATCCGCGATACCACCCTGATTCCCGAATTTTGCTTACGAAATAACAAAATCCAGACTCTCATTGACTGCGTAACGTGCAGTGACACGTCTTGAACTATTATAAAACTTCATCCAAGCAGCTCCTGTGGGAAATTCGGTAAATAATCAGTGCTTAAGAAAACTTACAGCCGGTGGTCTTCTCTCTCTGAAAGAATAATTATCACTTACTTAACACATTCATAGCCTTTTTCTTTTCAAAATCTTAGGTAATATTAACACATCAATCCATAAACTTCAAGTAAATTTTGCACCTAATCCTTACAAAACTTTCTACAACTTCTTAACAACAACGTTTTGATAATAATAATCTAAAATTTCTTTGTAATTATATCCTTTTTCAGCCATACCTCTTGCTCCATACTGGCTCATTCCAATTCCATGACCGTTGCCTCCGCCACGGAGCACGATTTGTCCATCCGCGTTTACTAAAATTTCAAAACAAGCACTTGGTAACATCGTAAGGTCCGTTCGTACCTCTTCATTTTGTAAAATCACTTCCTGTAAGTATTTTCCTAATATCTTTCGAATCTCATTTTCTTTCTGCAAAACATCTGTCGTGTTTTCATAAACAACTTCCATTTTAGTGACATATCCTGCTTCATTTCTCGACTTTACAGTTAATGATTTCAATGCACCTTTTTCTTTGTCACTAACAGTAGAGATATCTAATACTGCTTTCCATCTGTAATAATTCGATACTGCATCATAAGACATAACCTGTTGTGACATAAATCTGGAAAAATCAGTATCCTTTGTTAAATCGAGACCTTCCGAGAATTCAAATCCAGCACATGCGATATATTCACTTGTACCTCCGCCCCAGGATGTTGTATTATTCGTCACTCCTGGACTCGTGGAAAAATAATAGCAGGAAATCAATTCTCCATTACAAGTTGCGACCTCTCCTATCGTAGCATCCACTGCCTCATCTGTCTCATTGGTACGATAGGTATTATGATATGCCTGAAAAGTTGTTGTGTCATCAATATTTGCACCATATTTTGCATACGTTTGGTTATTCATATGCACATAAGCATAGGTTCTGGCGCATACCGCCTGCGCTTTTAATGCTTCCTCGCCAAAATTCTTTGGCATCTCTGAAGGCAAAACATATTTTAAATAGGTTTCCATTGGAAGTTCATTCACCATCACAATACCGCTTGGCTCCATATGAAAGTGTAGCTTTCCTTCAAATACCTCTTCTAATGCATTACCCTTACTATCACAAACTACTAATCCCTTTGCATCTTCTATCGTATAGGATAAAATACCCGCTTCTCCCATGTATTGATTTATATTTACAATTGTTCCATCTGATTGTTTTTTTATATAAAGTTGTGGATGAAAAATGTCATTCCCATTTTTCATAAGCACTCTAATATCCGTTGGAACTACATCTTCCTGTAATATAATCCCACATACCACTCCATTTTCTTTAACGCATTGGATATTTGATACTCCAAGAATCATCTGCGTCCATTCTTTTTGCTTCACTTGTCCATCTACGAATTGATAAATTGGCAGTGAAGTGTTTTTTTGCTCTGTACCATGCTCCTTGAGCACCACTTCACCATCTGTATAAGATTGTAATACCCCTTCTACATAATCCGGTTTTATCGACACCTTTGATATTTTCTCTCCATCAATATGTATATCCGCTATCCCGGTATGTTGTTGTGTCATGCAGCCTTCTACTTCATATGTCTTATAGTCATATAAAAAGTTAAGTTTATTCCCTTCATTTGAAATAATATAAGCATTTTTTAAAACTACGGGTTTTCCTGTTTGTATTGACTCCTCAAAAAACCACACTCTTTGCTCTTTTTTCTCAGTATCTTTTATCATTTTCATCAGAATTATTCCAGTAAAAATAAGACTTATTATTGTAAGCAGTAAAATTATAATTGTTATTTTTTTCTTAAAGAACCCCTTCATATCCAATTCCATTCCTTTTTATGAAATCACAAAAGGAGTTGCTATAAAGCAACTCCTTCTCTTAAGTAAATATGTAATTTATCTTTTGTATTGTATAATTACCCGAAATGCCGGTTCCTACAATTTAGACGCCTAGCAAATGCTAGGTGGGTAACCGCAGTCTGCGTTCTGCCTTCCACTGGTACGAGGCGGCCTGACATCCGGCAGTTCATATAGGAATCCCGTTCAAAGTGATGTAGGTTCTAAATATATAGGATTGTCGCACATTCCAGGCAATTATCTTTTGTAACTTATCTTTTGTGATTTGTAAAAACCCTTTTCTCTTTTGCTAGATTTATTATACTTGATTATGTATTCAAATTCAATTGGTAAATCTATACATATTTTTTATGATTTAAAAAGCGAGACCTATGTAAACATAGTTCTCGCTTTTGTAATTCTCTTATTTGATTTTAATTTCAAATATTAAAGCTGTGGACCTGCAGAAACAAGTGCTTTACCAGCTTCGTTTCCTTCGTATTTAGCAAAGTTCTTAACGAAACGTCCAGCAAGGTCTTTTGCTTTTTCTTCCCACTGAGAAGCATCTGCGTATGTATCACGAGGATCAAGGATACCTGTGTCTACGCCTGGAAGTTCTGTAGGTACTTCGAAGTTGAAGTATGGGATAGATTTTGTATTTGCTTTTTCAATATCTCCATTAAGGATAGCATCGATGATACCACGAGTATCTTTGATAGAGATACGTTTTCCAGTACCATTCCATCCTGTGTTTACTAAGTATGCTTTAGAGCCGTTTTCTTCCATTTTCTTAACGAGTTCTTCTGCATATTTTGTAGGATGTAATTCTAAGAATGCCTGACCGAAGCATGCTGAGAATGTAGGTGTTGGTTCTGTAAT
>JAGBEZ010000092.1 GCA_017936725.1 Agathobacter sp. | reverse complement strand
GCCATGGATGTCCAAATACCTGCTTTGGAAGTGGTAAATCAAGTGCCATTAAGAAGATTGGCCAGTAAATGGTATGGAAACGAACGATATCTTTTCCGATTAAGTGAAGGTCTGCTGGCCAGTTCTTTGCAAACATTTCGTTTGAGCCATCTGGATCATAACCAATCTTGGTAATGTAGTTAGTAAGCGCATCAAGCCATACATATACTACATGCTTTGGATCAAAGTCTACTGGTACGCCCCATGTAAAGGAAGTACGAGATACGCAAAGATCCTGTAAGCCTGGAAGTAAGAAGTTGTTCATCATTTCGTTCTTACGGCTCACTGGCTGAATAAATTCTGGATGTGTATTGATATGCTCAATTAACTGGTCTGCATATTTACTCATTTTAAAGAAATATGCCTCTTCTTTAGCTGGCTTTACGTCACGACCGCAGTCTGGACATTTACCATCTACAAGCTGTGATTCTGTCCAGAAAGATTCACATGGTGTACAATACATACCTTCGTATGCACCCTTGTAAATATCGCCTTTGTCATATAATTTCTTGAAAATCTTCTTTACACATGCTTCGTGATCATCATCAGTAGTACGCACAAAACTATCATAAGAAGAATCTACCAAATCCCAGATATTCTTTACAATACCTGCTACTTCGTCTACATATTCCTTTGGTGTGATGCCTACTGCTTCTGCTTTTTCCTGAATCTTCTGACCATGTTCGTCTGTTCCTGTCTGGAACCAAACATCATAGCCTTCGGCTCTTTTATATCTGGCAATCGCATCTGCCAAAATAATTTCATACGTATTTCCAATATGTGGTTTGCCTGATGTATAGGCAATTGCTGTCGTAATATAATACTTTCCCTTATTCATTAGATTTCCTCACTTTTACTTAATTCTGCTCCACAATCTGCACAATATGCATTGTTCTGTGGCTGTTTGCTTCCGCAAGAAGGACATTCTACCGAACCCTGTGCTGCTAAGAGGTCCGCATTTAATTTCGCAAGCTCTGCTTCTGCTTCTTTAATCGAAGTAAAGTATACCTGTTCTTCTACATCTTCATCCTTATGCGCTTCATAAAATGCTTTTCCAAGCAAAGTATACTGCTTTTCTAAGAAAACTTCTTTATTATGAATGTCAATTTTGATTTTCGCTACCGCAGACACATCTTTTGCCTTGCTCTCTACTTCTTTTCCAGCGTTAACCAAACTTTCTTTTACTTTATTAAAGTCAAATTCGAATGCCATAGTCTTGCTCTCCTTTTCGCATTATCTTATATCTTATATAATATACACCAAATTTTCCCTTTAAACAAGTGGGCTGTCGCAAAATATAAATTAAGGCCGCCACAAATTTATATTTTGTGACAGCCTCTGTGTATTATGAAAGTTTTGGAGATTTACATCATGCCGGTTTCACGCATTACTACGTATACCATGTAAACGAAGTAGGAAACTACCATGAAAATACCCATGCCTCTTCCAAGGGATTTGTTCTTTGCTGCAACCACCCAACAAACGACAGTAGCAACGATAACCGCAATGATATCGATAGCATTGCTCATCATAAATCCGATAGGACTGATAACGGACGCTACACCAAGTACTAATAAGATATTAAATACGTTAGAGCCGATTGCATTACCAAGCGCCATGTCCACTTCACCCTTACGAGCTGCAACGAATGAAGTAACAAGTTCTGGAAGAGAAGTACCAACAGCTACGATGGTAAGACCTACCATGGTTTCTGTCATACCAAGCTTAAGCGCGATAGTACTCGCTGCGTCTACAACCCAGTCACCGCCAAGTGCGATAGCTGCTGCGCCACCAACAATACATACGATACTCATAAGGAAAGACTGTGATACTTCTTCTTTATCTTCTGTATTTGCTGCTGCTTTTAAAGCAGATTTTATCATAAGGAACAAGAAGAACGCAAAGAATGCAAGTAAAATTACACCATCCAAACGTCCAAGTTCCATTCCGCCTGCGATACCTAATACAATAAGCAGTACCGCCGCAAGAAGTGAATATGGGATATCTCTCTTAATGGTATCCTTGTCTACATCCACCTTTTGTAAAATAGCACAAAGACCTACTACCACCAATAAGTTAAAAAGGTTTGAACCAGATACGTTGCTGATTGCGAGTGAATTGCTGCCTGCGATAGATGCAGAAATAGAAACTGCAGTTTCTGGAAGGGATGTCCCCATTGCTACGATGGTAAGACCAATGATAAGCGAAGGAACTTTGAATCTCTTTGCTACGTTTGATGCACCTTCCACGAAGAAATCTGCACCTTTGATAAGACCCACGAATCCTACTACTAAGAGGATAAGTGCACCTGGGATTGTTTGAAAAAAAGCTGCCATAGTAAATTCTCCTTTTCGAAATTCTAATTTTATCTATATAAAAATTAGTATCAAATCCGTATTTTCTACGCGCTCTTATGTCCTTTGACATAAAAAAAACACGCATACCTAGTTTCCCAGATATACGTGAGTCTCATTCATTAAGATTTGCCAGACCAAAACTACGGTCGAGATTGTTGACAAATCACACAATATGTGCGAACTACTCCCCCACAGGATTCTTTCTAATTCCTCTTTAGAATAACAGACTCTTCAACATTCGTCAACTGCATTATAGTTTTTTGTAACACTTCCACGATTTTGTCCAATAAATTCTATTCAGAAATTGTAAGGAAAAATGATTTTTGGTTGACAATTACTCCTTAAAATGGCTATAATAAGCCTAATTGAAGCATATACAAAGGCTGTGACAAGAACAAGTACCTATTTGTGAAGCTTACAGAAAGTAGCCGGTTGATGAGAGGCGCAAGGG
>JAGBEZ010000007.1 GCA_017936725.1 Agathobacter sp. | reverse complement strand
GGGCAATCAAAGGAATTGGGCTTGCGCTAGCAGCACGTATTGTACGCAGATTCAAAAAAGATACGTTCCGAATTATCGAGGAAGAACCAGAGCGATTGGCAGAAGTAAAAGGTATTAGCGAACGCAAAGCGATGGAGATTGCAGATCAGGTCAATGCGAAAAAAGATTTAAGACAAGCCATGATTTTTCTTCAGCAATACGGAATCAGCACAACGTTAGCCGTAAAAATATACAATTATTATGGCTCAAGGATATACACCGTGTTAAAAGAAAACCCATATCAGATGGCCGAGGATATCGAAGGGGTTGGATTTAAAACCGCAGATGAAATTGCAAGCCGTGTAGGCATTCGCACAGATTCCGATTTTCGTATCCGAAGTGGTATTTTATATGTGCTTTTACAGGCGACGACAGAGGGACATACCTATCTTCCTATGACGGAGTTGACGGTACGCACAAGCCAACTTTTGGATGTGGAAGGCGAACATATTGAGAAGCATTATATGAATCTAGCGATTGACCGTAAAATAGTTATGCGTCAAAAGGACGAGGTGACGCAAATTTATGCAGCAACTTTTTATCATATGGAAGCCAATACCGCTGCGATGTTAAAGCAGTTGGATGTCAGCTATGAGATTGCGGATGAGGAAATCGTAAAACGCATCAAACGCATCGGAAAACAGACCAATATTGAGTTGGATGAGCAACAGGTGTGTGCGGTAAAAGAAGCAGTGCGAAACGGTCTTCTTATTATCACCGGTGGACCTGGTACAGGAAAGACCACAACGATAAATACGATTATCCGATATTTTGAAATGGAGGGTATGGATATTTTTCTCGGTGCGCCAACTGGACGTGCGGCAAAGCGCATGAGTGAAACTACTGGTTTTGAAGCAAGGACCATTCATCGTATGCTTGAGGTGAACGGTGGGGCAGAAGGCACAGGTGGTTTTGAGAGAAATGAAAAAAATCCACTTGAAACAGATGTCATTATTATCGATGAGATGTCTATGGTAGATATCTCTCTGATGTATGCACTTCTTAAGGCAATCTTGGCAGGGACAAGATTAATTCTTGTGGGAGATGTGAATCAGCTTCCAAGTGTAGGACCTGGTGCGGTATTAAAAGATATTATTGCTTCGAATCAGTTTCATACGGTAAAATTAAATAAGATTTTCCGACAGGCAAGCACAAGTGATATCATCGTAAATGCCCATAAAATTAACAACGGAGAAGAGGTAAGTCTGGATAATAAAAGCATGGACTTCTTTTTCTTAAAACGTTATGAGGCGGATAAAATCATCAATGTGACATTACAGCTCATCAAACAGAAATTACCAAAATTTGTAGATGCAACAGAGTTTGATATACAGGTGCTTACACCAACTAGAAAAGGACTCTTAGGAGTTGAGAGACTGAATACGATATTGCAGATGTACTTAAATCCAAAGGATGAATCCAAGCGGGAAAAAGAACATGGAAGCGTCATTTTCCGTGAAGGCGACAAAGTGATGCAGATAAAGAACAACTATCAGCTCGAGTGGGAAATTCGTAGTAAATACGGATTATGCATAGATAAAGGAACAGGTGTGTTTAATGGAGATACTGGGATCATAGAGGAAATCAACTATTTTGCGGAAACCATGACGGTATCGTTTGATGAAGGCAAGATGGTGGAATATCCATTTAAACTACTGGAGGAATTGGAACTGGCATATGCCATTACGATTCATAAGTCCCAAGGTTCAGAATATCCAGCGGTAGTCATTCCGCTTTTCAGGGGCCTCGCATGCTGCTCAATCGAAATCTTATATATACAGCAGTTACAAGAGCAAAAAAATGTGTTACTATAGTAGGTGATGATGAAGTATTTCGAACGATGATTCAAAATAATTCACAGTTAAAGAGATATAGCGGTCTATTTGATCGACTAACAGAAGAGATGTAGGTGGACGAAAAATGGAAATTAGAATGCTACAAAAGGAAGAAATCAAAATTGCATCGGGATTATCTCGCTATGTATTTGACTATTGCTTAAGAAATCGCATGGAATATCCACAGACGATTGCTTATGTAGAAGAATATATTGCAGAGTATCACTTGGAAAGCGTATATGATGCGTGTGAACTGATTCTTTGGGGTGTATTTGAAGGGAACCAGATGGTTGGCGTATCGGGAATGCAGAGTGATGGTTTGATTACGATGTTATATGTATTACCACAATGTCAAAACAGAGGATACGGAAGCAAATTGTTAAAAACGATGCGCCAGTATGCGAAGGAAAGCTGCAACTTTTCGAAAGTGACAGTAAATGCAAATCCAGCCTGGACCTCCTTCTATTTTTCAAAGATGGGATTTACCCATGTAAATCCGGACCAGGATATCAAAGCGCCATTTGTACCTATGTACGCGATGTCCAATTATATGGAAGGCTTCGAGAAGCGTCCAGTTTCGAAAAGGGTGATTGCGTTTACGGTTGCGGGCTGTCTCTTGTTTGCGACGGTTGCTGGCTGTCTCTATATGATTTCTTATTTGTTTTAAAGTGTACGATTTTTAGTGTATGACCAGCCTGTGTTGCAGGCTGGTTTTGTCATTTTGACGAAAAATTATAAAAATTTTATTATTTTCTAGGTGAAATCAACATGTATCCATTGTTTTTGTTTCAGAAAAATGGTAGACTAGTTCTATCACGTAAAGTGTCATGCGGAAGGGGAGAACTTCCGTAGGGGAAAGGGGAAATATGGATAAAAAAGAGATTAAGGCTCGTAAAAAAGCCTACAAGAAAGCTCGCTCAAAAGCGATAAGACCTTGGAAATGGTTGACATGGATTAGTGTTCCATTTGCAATCATTTTAACAGTAGCGACGGTTATCTGCACAATGTTTGATAACACAATCGCATTATTTACAGGAGATACCTTTTGGGAAGTAGTAAATGAAGACAAAGATGCGATTTACTATGAAGGTGATTTCGAAACAGAGAAGGACAGAACAGAAGCTGGTGCTGCAGTTGTAAAACAGGTAGAAGCAGAAGGTGCAACACTTCTTACAAACAATGAGAACGGTTTGCCACTTGTAAAAGGCGCAAAAGTAAGCTTATTCTCTACCTCGTCTGTAAACATTGTTTATGGTGGTACAGGTTCTGGTAACGTAGACTCTACAAAATGTAAGAATTTAAAACAGGCATTAGAAGAAGATGGCGGTTTTGCAGTTAACCCAACACTTTGGGATTTCTATGCAACAGGCGCAGCATCTACATGGACTCGTGGTAATGCTGGTGCAGTAGTACAGGACTCTGCTACAGCAAGCGGATATGGTTCTGCTGAAATCGTAGAAGCTCCATGGAGCCTTTACACAGAAACAGAAGGTGTATTAGATTCGATTGCAGAATATGGCGATGCAGCGATCGTTGTTTTATCACGTATCGGTGGTGAAGGTGCGGACAGTTACTTTGATCATACATTAGGCGATGGCAAAAACTATCTTGCATTAAATGACAACGAAAAAGAAATGATGGCTAATGTTAAGAAGTTAAAAGATGAAGGCAAGATTGGTAAAATTGTCGTTCTTATCAATACATCAAATGCACTTCAGGTAGACTTCTTAAAAGGCTATGAAGAAGGTAAAGATATTTATGGTGTAGATGCGACACTTTGGATTGGTGGTACAGGTCAGACAGGTCTTGAAGCAGTAGCTGAAATCTTAAACGGTACTGTTAACCCATCTGGTAGTCTTGCAGATACTTACTGCTATGACAACTACTCAAGCCCAGTTATGCAGAACTTTACACCTGTTCAGTACGAAGGTGATTTAACAAAGATTCCTGGACATGCAGATACATACATGATTTATCAGGAAGGTATCTATGTAGGATACAAATATTACGAAACACGTTATGAAGACACAGTAATGAGCAAAGGTAATACAGCAGGCTATGTATATAGTGATGATGTAGCATTTCCATTTGGTTATGGTTTAAGCTATACAACATTCGAATACAGCGACATGACATTAGAATATGCTGACCAGACTTATACAATTACTGTTAAAGTAACAAATACTGGTGATGTAGCAGGTAAAGAAACGGTACAGATTTATGTACAGAGTCCATACACACAGTATGACATTGACAACAAAGTAGAAAAAGCAGCAGTTCAGTTAGTAGGATTTGAAAAAACTCAGATTCTTGAACCAGGTGCTTCTGAAACTTTAACCATCAAAGTAGACGGAGACTATGTAGCAAGCTATGATCCTTATGGCGCAGGTACATACATCATGGATGCTGGCGATTACTACTTCACAGCAGCTACAGACTCACACAATGCGGTAAACAACGTATTAGCAGCAAAAGGCTATACAGCAGAAAATGGCATGGACGCAGCAGGTAATGCAGCGTTGGCTTGCAAGTGGACAAATGATACATTTGATTCTACTACATATGCGACATCTGATGCAGGTGTTAAGATTGAAAATCAG
>JAGBEZ010000091.1 GCA_017936725.1 Agathobacter sp. | reverse complement strand
AGAGGATAAATACCCTCCAACTGTTTCCTCACTTGGAAGCAAAAAAGTAAGCCTTAAAATCAAATATTCACAAAATCTTTAAAAATAGTGAATGAAACTGTTGTGTACCAGCAAGCATCGCGTTTGGTCACCCAAACACAGACTTGTCAGGAATATTCCTGAAACCTTTAAGGGATTGGGATTATCCCAACAAACTGCCTTTTGTCCCCAAAAGGCGATGCTTGCTGGTATGGTGTATAATGCTAGTCAAATCGTAATGCTTTAATTTTTCTGTATAGCTCTTGAGGTTGAATCAAAAACTTGTTTACAGAAATTAACAAAGCATTTTCATCCAAAGAAATGGATATGAACAAATTAGTAATACCAGTAGCAACTAACTCTTCAAAAGAATGCTGTAATTGAATATCCCAGTTTGTAGAATCAAGCAAATTGAAAACAAATATATTTTCCGGATCTTCGCTAATTGCTTTTTTCAAGATACCTTCAAACAAAGAATATGGTATAACCACAGAGACTTCTATATAATTGGCAGAGTGTTGCTTTAGAAAGTATTTCAATCCTTGCTTCTTTACTAATGCTAGCAACGAACTATCTTTTGTTAAAGAATCAATTGTTACTACAATCAATTTACAATCTAAAACATTGACTATTTTAGCTATGTTCTCGAAGTTGCATTTAATACCAGAAACCCATATTTGTGCCGGATTCAATAAAAGGCTTTTAGAAATTTTAATCACGAGCAATACCTCCACACAAACCAGACCCCAATATACCAATCGGGAGGTGATAATTTGCAGTCTTTGCTAACTGGATATTCATATGGAACAGGCTATTGCTACCGACATCAAATCGAATGTTTTTATATTTGCTTCCAATTTTCAATAATGTCCCGCCTGCTTCATACGCCTGAGGATGATTGGGTGATAATACACGCACTTTATTGCCAATGGTTAATCCCCCATTTCTTCCCGTTGGAACTCCTGCATTGGCAGCTACTTTAAAACCACTACTAAGTATTTGAGAGCCGCCTGCCATAATTCCACCAGTCATAAATCCGCTCGCAAAGCCATCAACAGCACCGTCTATAGCGACTTTACCTGCACCATTCCAACTACCAGTCGAAACACGGTGGCTAACAGCACTGGTTCCTGCACCAACAGCTGCACCAATAGCTCCAGATACCGCAGCAGCCTTCAAACCCGCAACCGCTGCTCCAACAAATGCTGCTGCAGCACCACCGGTTGCAGCTGTTGCGGCAACAACGGCCGCTCCAACGACGATTGCTCCGACGCCAATAGCTAATTTGGTTGCCCAACTCGGCCAAGTGCCAGTCTCGTCAGACAAATTAACAGGATTGTTAAAGCAGTATGCAAACAAGTTGTACTGTGCAAAATTTTCAAAATCTGCAGTTAATGTCTCTGGAATATCCGCATTAATCCACCGACCGATCTCAGGATCGTAATAACGGCTGGATACATAATAGAATCCTGTCTCGGCATCGTAGTAATATCCCCTGTATCTGAACGGATTCTCCTCAGCCTTCTCGCCTGTCGCACTGATGATATTTCCCCAGGAATTATAGGTATAGGTGGCCACGATTGCTTTGTCGCTCACACGGTAAACATGCGTCACATCTCCCTGAAGGTTCTTGATAAAGCAATACGTACCCGCGCCATCTGCTGAATTTTCTACGTATCCACAAACAGAACCATTCTCATCATAGATGTAGCGGAGCGTCTTTACTAGCTCATCTTCGGCACTGTAGTGTTTTTCTCCAATTGCAGTCCCGTTCGCTATCACATAGAGGATATAGCTTCCGTCACTGTTGGTCTTCTTTATACGGTTGCCACTTGCATCATACAGATAGTTTGTGGTTTTTCCACCTGTTGTAATTGTAGCAAGTTTCCGCCCCTCTGTCCAGCTTAAGCTGTAGCTTTGTCCGTTGTAGTATGACAGCGGATTTCCAAGCTCATCATAGAAAAAAGGTACTCCGTCAACTGCGGTAAGCAGGTCCTTCCACTCACTGTTTCCGTAGGTATACGTGTGCGATGAAATACCATTGTTAAAGGTCAGCAGATTTCCGTGTGCGTCATAAGTGTATCTTTCTATTCCGCCGGAACGGTAAGATACACCCGTCAGCTGATTCAGTTTGTCGTAGGTATAGGCAATTCCTTCCCCGCCGTCTGCGTTGTCAATGACAACCCTGATATTTCCATTTGCATCATATGTATACTGGTAATCTGAAACCACGGTTTCACCCAGTGTGTTTGTCATACCAGATACCTGTGTTGTGGTAGTATTTGCTTCTTTTCCCGCCTTATAGGTATAATTCTCTGTCAAGCCTGATATCCTTCGTTCTGTCAGTCTCTGCAAGTAATCATACTCTCTTCCTAAACCATATGACGTTATCATCTGCATACTAGTCAGCAGTCCGTCAGAGATACCATCCGTTTTATTTGAATTATAAGAATAACGCTCTGAACCTCCGCTTAAGTCCTCTGCATCATAACCTGTGTAGATAAGTCGGCTGTTCTCATCATAGGTATAAGAACATCTTACGTCCGTTTCTTCATTCTCATAATACACCACTCTACCAAGACGGTCATAGACATAATTCTCAGTTCCGCTTACACTGTCTTTTATGGAGTTTATCTGACCGTTATTGTCGTAGGTGTATTCTACTGTTCTTTTTTCTGTATTTCCACTCTTAAAGGTTTCTTTGATTACTCTGCCTAAGATATCATACACATATTCTACCGTGGTTCCATTTGCGTAGGTCATGGAAATCATCTCACCGGTATTTCGGTAAGCATAGGATGCAAGCAGCCGGTTTCCAATATAGACTGCAGTGGTTCTTCCAAAATCATCATAGGTAAAGCGGTATTCCTGCGTGCTTTCTCCTTCAATATCTTCTCTTTCGATAGAAGTTAAAAGGCCTTGTTCATAGGCGTAGGAGATGCTTACCAGTTCTGGAACTTCTACCTCTATGGTTCTTCCATAGCTGTCATAGGCTGTAGTAGTGCTATTTCCCCTTCCATCCGTGGTAGTGGTAGGAAGTGCATACATCTTACTTGAATTGTTGCCATACTCATATTCCACACTGTTTCCAGCACTGTCGGTAAGGCTTGTTACTCTGTTGCCATCATCACTGTATGTAGCAGAAGATGTAATACTGAGCGGGTTACTGTTGTTATAGCTTTTTAAAACTGTACCTACTGTATTTCCAAAACGGTCATAACTAAAACTCTGTGTAATAACCCCGTCTCTTACGTTTGTCAGGCGGTGCTTATAGGTATCGTCATACGTATAAGTATAAGTACCATTTCCACCTGTTACAGAATGTATCAGATTACCGCCTTCATAAGTGTTCGTTTCTTCGCTGAGACCCGGTGTATTTACGGATTGTAAATTTCCATCGTCATCATACCTCATGGTCTGTGCTACTTCTCTGTAGAGGCTGATATTGTCGAAGTATGCCTCATTTGCATTGCCAGCGAACGTACAGATAACCTGGATTGTGCTGATAGTTTTAGTCGGACTTTTGGGAACGATGGAAAGCGAAGTAAACTGCCATTCATTCACATCCGGGTTAAATGGTACATAATGGTACTCTGACGTATTATCCGTATATATAATCTTTGCACGTAGTCCGAACTGTTTCTGCTTATCCTGGTTCTTGTCAGAATGTGTGGTTACATTATCTGGCACGGAATTGCCTTTTGCCCAGCCAGAGAGCACAAAGGTCTCTGTTGCCGGGAGATTGATGTTTACCGTCTGATATGCATAGGCATTATTATCTGGATGGCCTGTAAGCACTAAACACTGGGATTTATTCCAACCTTTATCTACAGAACTTGTGATATAATTTCCTGACCATTGGGAAATACCTGATTCGTAACTGCCATATTTTAAAAGATCGAGTGTTCCCGCAGTTTCGCCCTTTCCCAACTGTACATCATCTACATAGAATATTCCGTTTACTCCCTCTGCATAAATGGAGATGGTATGCCTTCCTGTTGTTGCCGCCTGAAAAGTCAATTGGATTCTGGTCCAGCCATCATCGATCTGTTCCGAAGTAACATAATCAAGGCCTTTTCCTGTAAATGTGTTGCCAGCCAAATCTGTTACTTTTAGAACAATTCCTTCACCTGTAAGACTACTGCATTCTGAAGTTTTGATATAGGCTGACAATGTATAAGTACCTAAAGAATTTATATTATAGCAGTATGCAATTGCATATACTGTACCAGTCGTATTTTCCGGCACAATCCTCATGGAATACAGACCTGTTCTTTTTACAGAAGTATCATAATAGGCAGCAACATATTCCATCGAATTACCTGGGAATGCCCATCCTGCACCCTCGCATCCACCACCTGTAAGCAATGACGGATTCGATATTCCGACACCTCCGATTTTCTCGGTTCGGTTTGTTTTTTTACTTACGGAATCTTCGGTTGTCTCCGCCTGTGTATCCGTATATACTGCATTACTCGCTCCGAGAATGTTATTATCTTTATCGGTTACGTAGGCATTTATGGTTCTCTGTGCATAATCAAACAGATAACTGGTATAGAGTGTGCCTTCGTCGCTTGTGCTGGTGTACACCGTCTTGCTGTAATTTGGATAACTTATACCAAAGTTTGCGCCAAAAATACCGTTTACATTCTCTTGAACCCCTGCCACTTTACTATATCTATATCCTAGTGAGATGGTATATCCACTTTTGCTATCAATTATCGAAGTAACAGTATTTGCGTATGGACCATAACTATATGTCGCAGTCTGCTCCCCGTTTCTGGAGATTCCAGTCAATTTTCCGTTTGTATAGCTGAAACTGTAGACATTTCCTGCCGCATCCGTTATTGTGGACACATAATCTCCAGAATAAGTAAAAGTAGCAACAGGAGGTCCACCAATATTACCATTTACCTGCCCAACAGAACTGATTTTGTTATTGCTGTTATATGTTATACTATAATAATTCCCGTTTTCATCCGATTTTTTATCTAGTCTTCCATTTATAAAGGTCCAACTGTTTCCACTGTCATCATACATGATAAAATTGGTCTTCTGCGTATTCGTAATCTCTGTCTTTAAACCCAGACCATCCTCATCATAATAGAAAGTCTTGTTCGAATCATCCGCACTGTTCTTTTCATCATCCTTGACAAAGTAATGCTTCGTGCCATCCCCGTCTGTATAACAAAGGTACATCGTATCTCCGATTGTCTCCGTATGCATGGTCTGGATGATGTCTAAGGTCCAGCCCTGCCCCAGCTTCATGGCAATATTTCCAGTTCCCATTTTGGTCGGTGGCTGGTAGTCAAGGTCAGCGTCATCTGCAAAATAATCAGAATTGTAGACAAGACTTAAACCAAATGGATTTACTGTGGATACGAATGTGATAATTGGATTTACCACTTTAAACTGGCCTGTCGCATCTGCGATATATGCTGTTCCAGCATCCCCAACACCCATGGTCTGGTAGGTGTAGTAAGGTTCGATACCTACGGTATTTCTATATGCTACAACTATTACAGGTGGTGCTATATCTTCCCAACCGAAAAAACTTGCTTCCCCACAATGAGTGTTACTGTATGATCCAGGTACCATGGTCCAGGCAACTGTTCTATTTTCTGTATCCTCAACGTACCACTTCTTAAAAAGTTCTGTAAGATCCCATGAGTGATACTGATATATAGTAGATTCCGATACGGTTGTATAATCAATCATGTTTGAGGTATCATAAGTTGGCATGGTATTCCAGGTCAGATTATAGATCCAGTTTCTATAACTACTCGCAGTGGAAGGTTTACTGCTTGTAACCTCATAAATTCCAAGGTCTAATTCATCACAGCCAATTTCTGTATATGTCTTCAAACATGCGTGAAACTGTCCATCTACAACTGTCATTCCTGCCGGGATTTCTGGCATCTTTGTAAAATGAATAAAGCTACGGTATTCCTTCAAGGAATGATATGTTGTGTAACCTACATAGGTCTCAAGCCCTGTGTTTTTCGAATCTGGAGCCCCTTGAGCAGTATATGAAATATATAATTCTTTCGATTCTTCCTCTGCTCTTATGATAATGGTCGGATCTATCGCAACAGGAAATGCTCGTCTGTCTTCGTTCATCCACTCCGCATCTGCCACAACCGTAAGTATCACTCCCTCAGAAACGTCAGTGAGCATATATTCTACGTCATAGGAAACGATTCCGTCTGCATCCTGCATAAAAGGAGCAGGGATATAATAAATCTCGTTCTCTAAATTTTCTTTCTGCACAAGGGATACGGAACCATCTTCGTTTAATACTGCTTCTACCCCGTCAAGAGTCAGCATAAAATCATATCGGTAAGTTTCTTGTACAGAATTTACAATAATCTGCTCTTTTACGTTGTGGCTGTATTTAGTGTAAAGAAGGTCTACTCCTGGAAATACATCTTCATACAGCAATGAATCCTGTATATTCTCTGGCAAAATATCTTCCATGGTCCAGCCTTCATCTTTTTCATCGTTCTGCGACACGTTGCTGACAGAACCTAAAACATCCTGTACTTCCACTGTGGTATCAGCAACTGCCGCACGGTCGAAGACAAGTAGGTCAAGATTTACTGTTTCTTCAATGTTTTCTTCCAGAACTTCTGTATTCTGTTCCTGCTCTGTAGTGATTTCTTCAGTTTCCACGATAGTCTGCTCTAATTCTTCGATGTCTTGTTTCGCCTCTATCAAGTTCTCTTCAAACTTCATTTCAGTCTCTTTTTCAAACTCAGACTCTGGCTCAGTTTCTATCTCAACCTCTATCTTTGGCTCAGTTTCAATTTCTATCTCTGCCTCACCCTTCATCAGATTGTCCGCTTCAATCGTATCCAGAAGCGACATCATTACAGATGTATCATCATAGGAAGTCTCAAACAAAATCCCCTCAGTTAAAGAAGATGAAAAATTTGTTGTTGACTGCAGGTTGTAGGTTTGATACGTCGCCTGGTCTTCTGACAGCACCATACGATTATCAATATCCTGCCATTCTCCATCTTCATCCTGATAGTGCACTGGCATGCCATAGGATACTGCCATAAAACTGCCGTCACTCATACGGAAGTGCTTTTCTCCTTCGGTACGGAGAGTCTCCACTTCTCCCAGAATGGTTACAGGCACATCTGCATCTGTCGAATCATTCTCCGACAATTCACTGTCTGATGAGAGATTTGTGTTTTCGCTCACCACATTTTCTTTTTCCGCTGCAAAAACGGTAACAAAAAAGCGCATGGAATCCGTCTGCCACCACAAAGCAGCAACTAAAACCAGCGCTATCATACGTTGTAATAATTTCTTCTTTTTCGTCATAGAACATTCCTCCTGTTCTCTACAAAAACATTTTTAAATATTGAGTTGTCGCATTAATGAATTACTATTAATATATCTTAATCACTTCTTATTTCAATAGTTCGTGCACGAAACGACATTTTTTGCTCAATTTTGATTAAAAAACGTCGTTTCATGTTCTGGCACTTGAAATATTCATGCCTCCTTTCGTATAATGATTTATATTACAAGAAGCGAGGTATTTTTATGCGTATCGCCATATGCGATGACAATCCACAGATTATAGAACAATTAACCAAATACCTAAATGAGTTTTTCCGAAAGAGCCATTTGAAAACACCACATATTGCGTCATTCTCAAATGGTGAAGCTTTACTGGCAAGTTCTACCCCATACGATATCGTTTTTCTCGATATTGAGATGCCTGGTTTGGACGGAATATATGTTGGTAATAAATTGAAGGAAGCCAATCCGAAAACAATTATCATCGTCATCACTTCGTTTGCAGAATATCTTGATGAAGCTATGCGATTTCAAGTATTTCGTTATCTTTCCAAACCAATTGATAAGCTCCGTTTGTTTCGCAATCTAAAGGATGCTTTAAAAGTATATAATTCCAAAAACACAAAAGTAGCCATCACTACCAAAGAGGGCGTCTTTTCCGTATCAACCTCTGATATTATTTTTATCGAAACACAGATGCGCAAAGTCATTGTTCATACCACCCAAAAGGATTATCTTTCCACGCAAACGATGCAAGAATGGTTTAACACATTGAGTGAACCATGTTTCTTTCATTCACATCGCAGTTTTATTGTGAATTTTGCATATGTTACAGATTTTGATAATAGTAGTATTCATTTGTACAACAAACAATTTACGGCATATTTAACCCAAAGAAAACACGCAGAGTTTAAGGCAAACTATTTACTCTATCTAGAAAGCATGAGGTAATGTCCATGGAATCATTTATCTATTACGGTCTAATTTATTTTGTTGAGGCATTAATCATTTGGCAATATGGTGTTCAAATGTTTCCTTCGAAATATTCCAAATCAACAGAACTCCTCTGGAGCATTCTATTGTATACGATTCCGTTTGCACTTTCACTGGTGGAAAACATTTGGCTAAATATATTTTCTTTTATCGTTATAAATTTTGTTTATATTCTTGTTATTTTTAAAACCGCCTGGCATATCGCTCTTTTCCATTCTGCGATTGTTACCGCTATTATGGGAATTACAGAAATTCTCTGTTCTACTTTCTTCACGCAGTTTACATATGCATTTTTTGAGGATGCGCTTCTTCCTCAAAATCTTATCCTTTTAGCAATGGTAACCAAACTAACCTATCACCTGGCATTACAAATCATTGCATCCCTTTTCTCCATCAAAAATAAAACGCTATCCTTCTTAAACCTGGAAAGTAGTATTTTGATACTGATACCATTTGTTAGCATGATTGTTATGATTACTTTTGCTTCCATCTGTCTTAGCACACGCGTTTCTACACCGCTTACTCTCCTGATTGGTGCTTGCTCCATCTTACTGCTAATAACTAACATCGTTGTTTTTGCTATACACAATTACACACAAGAAAAGAGCCAAAAATATGTAGACCTTCAACTACAACTGCAGAAAGAATATGACCTTACCGAATACTACAAACTACTAATTGAGCAACACGAAAGTCAGAGTATCTTAATACATGATATCCAAAAACATTTAAACACAATTAACCTGTTAAATAAACAAAATGATACTGAGAAAATAGGCATTTATATTAATCAAATTATTCATT
>JAGBEZ010000090.1 GCA_017936725.1 Agathobacter sp. | reverse complement strand
TACGAAACACGTTTTCACTCTAGGTGAGCACGTTACGTTACTAAATTCGCATCCCGCAAGTACAGCGGTCTGCTCATTAAGTAACGACGGCTCCCCAAAGGTTTCATATGATATGGTGTGCATTCTGCTTTTCGTAGTATTTAGAAAAAATTTACTGCTCAAATTTGGATGCAACGCGTTTTAGCATTTCACGGATTGGAAGATCGTATGGGCATCGAGGTTCGCATACACCGCAGTCGATACATGCACTTGCCTTTACTGGTGTGGCATTATAGCGGGTCTTGGCCCAGTCTTGTAAGCCATAACGATCGTAGTAGCCTTCTAAGATAAATAGCGAAGAGATGCCGATACCAGCAGAACATGGCTGACAGTAATTGCAACGACGGCAGAAGTTTGTACCAAGGGCAGTACGTATTTCATCCATCTTTGTAAGCTCTGATTCCGTAAAAGGAGCATTGTTTTCTACCGCAGCAAGATTTTGTTCAATTTCTTTTACGTCATACATTCCAGGAATCACAACAGAAACATCTGGATTGGCACAGATAAAACGAAGGGCCAGTTCAGGGTCGTCGATAGCGCCGCCAGCAAGCGGTTTCATAACGATAAAACCGATGTTTTTCTCGGTGCATCTTTGCATAAGTGCTTCTCCCTGTGTTTCAATGATATTGTACGGAAACATGATGGTTTCAACCCAGTCATATTCCAATGCTTTTTCAAAGATACCCACTGTGTGGCAGGTGAGACCAATGTGACCAATTTTTCTAGAGGCTTTTGCTTCGAATAATGCTTCTAAGGCACCGCCAGGAGCGACTACCTGTTCTAATTGTTCCATAGTAGGATTATGAATTTGATACAAATCAATATAGTCCGTTTTTAAATGCTTAAGACTGGTGTCAATATCTGCAGCCATCGCATCTTTGGTGCGAGCCATACTTTTGGTGGCCAGAATGAATTTGTCGCGAAGTCCTTCCAACGCGTATCCAAGAAATTCTTCGCTGACCGTATAGCCCCTTGCGGTATCAATATAGTTTATACCTTTTTCTGCCATTGCCTGTACGAGAGTACGGGTGGTTTCTTTGTCGACCTTTTGGACGGGGATACCACCAAAGCCTAATCTAGAGATATTTAAACCGGTTTTTCCAAGTGTTCTGTATTCCATAGTAATTCCCCCTTGTTTTAGCCTAAGTTTTCTTTAAACCATGATAGCATGGTGGAAAAAAGAAAGTCAATGTATTGATTTCTTAAACGGTGTGGGAGTATAATGAATGAAAATGTGCTCGGAAAAGGAAGATACATATGAGGATTATCGATTTATTAAAACAAGAAAAATTATCCCTTTCTTTTGAGGTGTTTCCGCCAAAGACAGAAACAAATTTTGAAAGTGTAAAAGTTGCGACAGAGGAGATTGCAAAACTGCATCCAGCATTTATGAGTGTAACCTATGGAGCGGGTGGCGGAACCAGTCAGTATACACTGGATATCGCAAAAAATATTAAGGAATTGTATGATGTTCCGACGCTTGCTCATTTGACCTGCGTATCCTCCAGTAAGGAGATGGTGCAGCAAAAAATCAAAGAGATAAAGGCAGCCGGTATCCAGAATGTTATGGCGCTTCGTGGAGATATCCCAGCAGGGATGGAGGATGCGGACAGAAGTAAGTGGGATTATCAGTATGCAATCGATTTGGTTCGTGAGTTAAAGGAAGCAAACGAAGAGTTTTGTATCGGAGGCGCCTGTTATCCAGAGGTGCATCCAGAAAGTTTAAATCAAAAGGATGATATTAAACGATTAAAGGAAAAAGTAGATGCGGGCTGTGACTTCCTTACCACACAGATGTTTTTCGATAACAACTTGTTTTATAATTTCTTATATAAGATTCGTGAGGCAGGGATTACTGTTCCGGTCATTCCAGGTATTATGCCGATTACCAATGCAAACCAGATAGAGCGTGCACTAAAACTGTCAGGCTCTTTTATGCCTCAAAGATTTAAGAGTATTGCAGATAAATTTGGTAACGATCCAGCGGCAATGAAGCAGGCGGGGATTGCGTATGCAACGGACCAAATTATTGATTTGTACGCAAATAATATCAGCAATGTACATGTATATTCTATGAATAAACCAGAAGTCGCAGAGAAGATTCAGAGCAATTTATCGGATATTATTGGAAAATAGAAATAAAGAGGAAACAAAATGAATTTTAGAGAATATTTAAGTAACAATATTGTCTATCTAGATGGCGGTATGGGAACGCTTCTTCAGGCAAATGGATTAAAACCTGGAGAGCATCCAGAGTACTGGAATATCAGCCATCCAGATGTGATTATCAATATACATAAAGCATATTATGATGCCGGCAGCAATGTGGTATCGACGAACACCTTTGGCGCAAACTCCTTAAAGTTTGAAGAGGAAGAGTTAGAAGAAATCGTAAAAGCAGCGTTTGAAAATGCCAATGCAGCACGTAAGCAGTGTGAACAAAGCGGGCAAAAATTCATCGCTCTTGATATCGGGCCAACAGGGAAACTCTTAAAACCACTTGGGGACTTGGATTTTGAAGATGCAGTTTCTGTATTTGCCAAGACTGTAAAGTTAGGTGTGAAATATGGGGCAGACCTTATTTTTATCGAAACGATGAACGATAGTTATGAAACAAAGGCTGCACTTTTGGCTGCAAAAGAAAACAGTGATTTGCCAGTGCTTGTTTCCAATGCATATGGAGAAGATGGCAAACTCATGACGGGTGCAAATGCTACTGCCATGGTAGCTATGGTAGAAGGCATGGGTGCAGATGCTATCGGTGCGAACTGTTCCCTCGGTCCAAAGCAGCTTCGCGGTGTAGTAGAGGAACTGCTTTTGCATGCTTCGATACCTGTCATTTTAAAGCCAAACGCAGGATTGCCAAAGTCTGTCAATGGACAGACCATATATGATGTTACACCTGAGGCGTTTGCAGAGGAGATTGCAGACCTAATCAGCAAAGGCGTACGCGTTGCAGGTGGTTGCTGTGGTACAACGCCAGGATATATACACGCTTTGTATGATAGAACAAAAGATAACACACCATGTGCATGTAGCGAAAAGAACATCACATGTGTATCCTCTTATACGCATGCGGTTACATTTGACAAGGCGCCTATCCTAATAGGGGAACGCATTAATCCAACTGGAAAGAAACGCTTTAAACAAGCACTTATCGAGCATGATATCGATTATATTCTTGGGGAAGGGATTCGTCAGGAAGAAAAAGGAGTACATATCCTGGATGTTAATGTAGGACTTCCGGATATCGATGAAGCAGAAATGTTGACTACTGCAGTTTGTGAGTTGCAGGGTGTGACGGATTTGCCGCTTCAAATTGATACTTCGAATATAAAGGCAATGGAAATGGCGCTCCGCCGTTATAATGGCAAAGCGATGATAAACTCCGTCAATGGAAAGAAAGAGAGTATGGCAGCAGTCTTTCCATTGGTAAAGAAATATGGTGGGCTTGTTGTCGCACTTACGCTGGATGAAGACGGAATACCAGATACTGCACAAGGCAGAATTCAGATAGCAGAAAAAATCCTTGCAACGGCAGCAGAATATGGCATTGCAAAGAAAGATATTAT
>JAGBEZ010000089.1 GCA_017936725.1 Agathobacter sp. | reverse complement strand
ATAGAAGACGCCCGGTGAATTTAAGCAAGCAAAAGATTCGCCCGGTGAATCCAAGCAAGCAAAAGATTTGCCCGGTGAATCCAAGCAAGTAACATGCCCAGAGGGTTCCATGAAACAAAGAATAGTACATCAATGAACTGGGTTTATGTGAGCATTTTTCCTGTGCATTAGTCAAAATCACAGAAAAATACTCAAAAACCTTGAAAAATAAGGGGAAATTGCCAATTTCACTTGACAAACTCCAATGAAACAGTTATAACAATACCTAGATGTTTTAATTTTTAAAGGAGGAGAAAATCCATGAACAGAGCAGAATTAGTAGCAGCTATGGCTGAAAAAGCAAATTTGTCTAAAAAAGATTCTGACGCAGCATTAAAAGCATTTGCTGATGTAGTAATTGACGAACTTAAAAAAGGTGAAAAAGTTCAATTAGTTGGATTTGGAACATTTGAAGTAAGTGAAAGAGGAGCAAGAGAAGGAAGAAATCCTCAAACAGGTGCAACAATGACAATTGCAGCTTGCAAAGCTCCAAAATTCAAAGCTGGTAAAGCATTAAAAGATTCTGTAAACTAATTTAGAAAAAAAGATAGAAACGTAAGCTGCCGTACCTTGGGTGCGGCAGTTTTTATGATGTGAGGTATCTATGCGTTTAGACAAGTTCTTAAAGGTTTCACGTTTGATTAAAAGAAGAACGGTAGCCAATGAAGCCTGTGATGCAGGACGCGTCAGTGTGAATGGCAAAGAGGCGAAGGCTTCTGTGAATGTAAAAGTAGGTGATATTATTGAGATTGCCTTTGGACAGAAGACAGTTAAGGTAAGAGTCTTAGACATTCAGGACACGACCAAAAAAGACGAAGCCAAAGATTTATTTGAATATGTATCATAATTTCAAGAATCTCCTAATATAGTTACTATATAGGAGGTTTTTTGTATGGAAGAAAATAAACTGACGAAGTCACACAAAGTGGTGCTAACCAATCGAAAGGGCGGTAATTTTACAGGAGTTTTAGATGTCATTTCCTTTGATATATCCGAAATTTTACTGGAGACGGAACAAGGAATGTTAAATGTAAAAGGAAAGGACTTGCATGTGAATCGCTTAAACCTTGAAAAAGGAGAAGCCGACATAGAGGGCGTTATTGACGCACTCTCTTATTCACAGGTGCCGACAAGTTTAAAGAAAACGGAGAATCCTGTTGGAACATGGTTTAAATAATGTTTTCTATATGGTATAATACTTTGGATAAGACATGGGAAAGAGGTACTTTATGGCGGGAAAACGCAAAAAGAATGGGAAGAACGCAGGAACGATGAGCATTATCTTTATTGTTTTGGTTTTCCTGGCGGTTATGTCCATTCAGATTTACAAGCTAAAAGAGAAAGATAAACTTCTAGCGGAACGAGAGGAGAATCTGATGCAGCAAATGACGGAAGAAATGCTGCGAGAGGAAGAGCTAGAAGAGTTAGATTTATATACTAGATCGATGGAATACATAAAAGACATGGCCAATAAACTAGGCCTTGTGTACGAAAATGAGATTATTTTTAAAGAAAGCGGCGAATAGTGTAGATTCGTCGTTTTTTTTGTGGAGAAAAAGACAAAAATCACTCTGAAATTCTGACAAAGTACGCACATGCTTGTCCGTATAATGAAGTCTGTAAATTTTGTACATACGGAGGTTTGTAAGGAAATGGGCAGAGAAATGATAAGAGGGATAGTGGCATGTGTATGTGGCGGATTGATGGTTTTTTCGCTCATAGTGTTGGTGCAGTGCTTAGTGGGGCTTGTTGCGCGTGCGCGAATCTATTTTCGACTAAATAAAAAACAGGAGGCAAAACCTGTGCCCCCGCAAAGAGAAGCGCAGAATCAAAAAATGGAATCCTTTGCATATGCCGTAAATGGTTTGTCAGAGGCTTTTTTTGCCATGAGTCAACCAAAACAGAAACTGGTGACAGAGGAAGTGGGGATGCTCGAACAGGAGTTGACGGGAAAATTGTGTGCCAGTTGCGACGGTTGTGCGGTTTGCTGGAATGAAAACCGGATGCGAAGTCTTGGGGGAATACGAGCACTTTTGCATGCGGTTATGAATCATAGTACAAAAGAGGAGTTGATGCTCGACCCTTATGTAGAAAAATGTCATCGCTACGAAGGAATGGTGGAAGAAGCACTACAGGCTTTTGGGCGATTGGAACTAAATCACGCTTGGTACAAGCGCCTTCAGGAAAACCGCTATGTGATAGCGCAACAACTTGATGCAATGGCAGGGCTAGTAGAGGAATGGGCAAAGACGAGGACCAATATCGACCAGAAGTCAAAGGCATTGATGTCCAAAATCATATTTGAGGTACAGGAAAAGGGCCTATTGATAGATGACCTTCACATATATGAAGAGAATAAAAGGATTTGTGTCGAAGGATATGTGTACTGTAAGTGGAATGGTGGAATACCGGCAAAACATTATTTGGCGGCGGTGGAAAAAGCGTTAAAAAAACCAATGCGTATGGGGAAGGAGGCCAAAACCATACTGACACAAGAACCAGTATTTTTATCCTTATATGAAGACACAAAGTACTATGGGCTGCAGGGAATTGCAACGGAAAAGAAAACGGGTTCCTTCATAAGTGGAGATAATTTTTCTTTTTTCGCAATGGATGATGGAAATTATCATATTTGTTTGTCGGATGGAATGGGTTCTGGTGCAAGGGCAAATCAAGAAAGTGAAATGGTAGTAGATTTGCTGCAAAAGTTTATCGAAGCGGGCTTTCGCAAAGAGATTGCCATCAAACTAATGAACTCGGCTATGGTCTTGCAGGGAGAAGAAAATAGTTTTTCGACACTGGATTATGCGATGATAGATTTGTATTCTGGAGTGCTTGAAATGATAAAAATCGGTGGAGCGGCGACCTTTATCAAAAGAGGGAAAGAGGTAGAAATGATTTGTGATGGCACACTGCCAGCGGGTGCAGATGTACACATAGAGGTAGAAAGTGTGAAAAAACAATTAAGGAATGGTGATTTTCTTGTAATGGTGACGGATGGTGTGATAGAATATCTGCATGTGAGAAATCCAAAAGAGACGCTGGCAGGCATCATCGGGGCTGTGCAGACAGATAACGCGGGTGTGTTGGCGGAAAAAATATTAGAGCAGGTATTGGTTTGCACAGGCGGACATGCAATGGACGATATGACCGTGCTGGTTACAGGAATTTGGGAGAAATAATGCTTCGAGAATTGCAAAAGAGAATGGAAGAATTTCATATGTTATATCCAAAAGATAAGGTGTTTGTAGGGGTTTCGGGTGGAGCAGATTCGGTTTGTCTGCTACTGGTTTTACTCGAACTACAAAAGGAAATGGACTTTGTCGTAGAAGCGATTCATGTAGAACATGGGATTCGCGGAGAAGAAAGTTTAGATGATGCGGCATTTGTCGAGGATTTATGCCGACAGTTTCATGTGCCATGTCACACGATAGGTGTCGATGTGCCAACTTACTGTATGCAGACTGGGCTTGGGACAGAAGAAGCGGCTCGTGTGCTTCGCTATCAGATTTTTGAAAGACTTGCGAGTGAGGAAAATGCAAAAATTGCTTTGGCCCATCACCAGGAGGACAATGCGGAAACGATTCTATTTCAGATGGTGCGTGGAAGTTCACTGACGGGACTTTGCGGTATGCAGCCAATACGAAGAGACGAGAACGGAGTTTGCTATATTCGTCCACTTTTGGATTGGCATAGAGAAGAAATTGAGAACTATTTGAAGCAATGTGGCGTAAAATGGCGTGTAGATAGCACAAATGCGCAGTTAGATTATAGCAGAAACTTTCTTCGTGCGCAGGTCATTCCAAAGCTAGAGCAAATCAATACGCAGGCGGTAGAACATATCAATCAGACAGCGGGGCATTTAGCAGAAATAAAGGCATACATGGATGCGGAGGCTGAAAAAGTCTGGGCGCAAATTGTAGAGGTAGAAGAGAGAGTTTCCTGGCAAACGGATGTATTCGAAGCACTTCACTCTGTGATGCAGCGACAGATTGTATATAAAGCGATTATCCATGTTGCAGGCAGGAAAAAGGATATCACTTCAGCGCATGTAGAAGAAGTATGTATGCTGAGCAAAGGGCAGTCTGGAAAAAGAGTACATCTTCCATATGGAATTACAGCGTGGAAGGAATTTCAGACGGTGCATCTAGCGGTTGGACAGGAAAAAGCAGAGGAGAGGACTGCTACTGAAAACGTCTATGAGGTGTCAGCGGATTTGCTAGCGAATTTGTGGTTGAAACCCGCAGAAGATAGGTGCCTGACGATTTCGGTGGGGGATTTCGGTGAGAAAATCATTTGTCGAGGAATTGATGGGACAGGCTTAGAAATTCCGAGAAAAACATATACGAAATGGTTGGATTATGATAAGATAAAAGAAGGTTTTTGTATACGAACACGAAGAAGTGGAGATTACTTTATTAGTGATGTTTTCGGACATCGTAAAAAACTAAAAGAGTATTTCATAGATGAGAAAATTCCGTTGTCAGAGCGAGACAGAAGGTGGCTTCTTGCAAATGGCAGTGAAGTACTATGGCTCATTGGTGGTCGTATCAGCGAACATGTAAAGGTATCACAAAAGACAAAACGTATTCTTGAAATTACGTATGATGGAGGAATGGAATATGAATAGAGAAAATGGAAAGAATATTACGGTGCATTTGACAGAAGAGCAGATAAACAAACGCATTGCGGAGATTGGCGCAGCGATTACAGAGCGTTTTCAGGGAGAAGAGGTATTTTTAGTCTGCATCTTAAAAGGTTCTATCTTTTTTACCACCGAGTTGGCAAAACGTATTGATTTGCCTGTAGAAATTGATTTTATGACAGTATCTAGTTATGGAGCAGAAACGGTATCCTCTGGTGTTATCAATGTCAAACAAGATTTATCGGCATCTATTGAAGGAAAAAATGTGATTGTTGTAGAAGATATTATTGATTCTGGAAATACCTTGAGCAGATTGCTTCAGTTGTTTAAGAGTAGAAAACCAAAGACACTTACACTTTGCACTTTATTAGATAAGCCAGACAGACGTGTGGTAAAAGATGTAGAAGTGGACTATACTGGATTTGTAATTCCAGATAAATTTGTAGTTGGTTTTGGACTTGACTGGGATCAGAAATTCCGCAACCTCCCATATATTGGATTTGTGGAAGAATAGAAGGAGACAGAAGCTTGAATACGAAAACGAATAATCGAAATTATTTTGGAGGCGGATTACCTCTGCTTCTCATCCTCGGAGTCCTTGTCATATGGTGGAGCCTTGGAAATGGAAATCAGACCACCAGCATAACAAAGGCAGAATTTGTTACAGCTTTGCAGGAGGGAAAGATAGACAAGGTACAGATTTCCCAGAATACGGAAGTTCCTACAGGAAATGTAACGGTTTTGTATAAGGACAAAACACAAAAAAGCATGTATGTATCTGACGTAAACAAGATACAGGAAATCATGGAAACCAATGGATTTACCAATTATAAATGTACGAATGTACCACAAAAATCCTGGTTAGAGAGTTTCCTTCCCTATCTTCTGATTCTAGGCATTGTGTTTATTTTCTTTATGATAATGAACAATAATGCAGCGCGTCAGGGCGGGGAAAGCAAAATGATGAATTTTGGCAAGAGCCGTGCAAAGCTTGCGAATGACGAAAATAGCAAGAAGACCTTTGCAAATGTTGCTGGTCTTCGAGAAGAAAAAGAAGAATTAGAAGAAATCGTAGATTTTCTTCGTGCTCCAAAGAAATATACGGAGTTGGGTGCGCGTATTCCAAAAGGCGTTCTTTTGGTTGGACCTCCAGGTACAGGTAAAACTCTTCTTGCCAAAGCCGTAGCGGGCGAAGCGGGTGTACCATTTTTTAGCATTTCTGGTTCTGACTTTGTAGAAATGTTTGTTGGTGTCGGTGCATCACGAGTAAGAGATTTGTTTGAAGATGCAAAGAAGAACGCACCATGTATCGTTTTTATCGATGAAATTGATGCGGTAGCACGCCGTCGTGGTACCGGAATGGGTGGCGGACACGATGAACGTGAACAGACCTTAAATCAGATGTTAGTAGAAATGGACGGTTTCGGCGTAAACGAAGGCATTATTGTAATGGCGGCAACAAACCGTGTCGATATTTTGGATCCTGCGATTATGCGTCCAGGACGTTTTGACCGAAAAATCGTTGTCGGTCGTCCAGATGTAGCAGGCAGAGAAGAAATCTTAAATGTGCATGCAAAGAACAAACCACTTGGTGATGATGTGGATTTGCAGCAGGTGGCGCAGACAACTGCAGGCTTTACCGGTGCTGACTTAGAAAATCTTTTAAACGAAGCGGCTATCGTAACCGCTCGTGAGGGTCGTGGCTATATTACCCAGGCGGATATTCGCAAGTCCTTTGTAAAGGTTGGCATTGGTGCAGAGAAGAGGAGCAAAGTAATTTCTGAAAAAGAAAAACGAATCACAGCATATCATGAAGCTGGACATGCGATTCTTTTCCATGTGTTGCCAGATGTGGGACCTGTATATACGGTTTCTATTATTCCAACCGGTGCAGGTGCAGCAGGCTATACGATGCCTCTTCCAGAAAAAGACGAAATGTTTAATTCCAAAGGCCGAATGGTTCAGGATATTATTGTAGGCTTAGGTGGACGTGTAGCAGAAGAATTGGTATTTGATGATGTGACGACTGGTGCATCGCAGGATATCAAGCAATGTACGCAAACAGCTCGCGATATGGTTACAAAATACGGCATGTCAGAAAACATTGGTATGATTTGTTATACGAATGAAGACGATGAAGTATTTATCGGACGTGATCTTGCACACACAAGAAGCTACAGCGAGGGTGTAGCAGCAACCATCGACAGCGAAGTAAAGGCAATTATCGACAATGCATATGTCGAAGCAAAACGTATTATTTTGGAACATCGTGATATTTTGGATCGATGCGCCGAACTTCTTTTAGAAAAAGAAAAGATTTCGAGAGAAGAATTTGAAGCATTGTTTGAAGAGACAATATAAAAAACAAAACCGAGTTGAAAAAACTCGGTTTTTTTATGCATATTTTTACATAATATGGTAACAATAAAAATGGGAGATAAAAAAGTGCACAAAAAAACATATGATTTTTTGTTAAGTTTGTGCACACTTTCTGTGGGATTAGTGCTATTATAATCCATGTAAAAACCCCCCAATACATTATATATAGTTTTTACTAACCCCATAGTAAAAATACCTTCTCCTAAAAAGACAGCAGT
>JAGBEZ010000088.1 GCA_017936725.1 Agathobacter sp. | reverse complement strand
TGGATTTGTTTGAAAGTCAGTATGTGATACCAGACGGGATATCGTATAATTCATATGTGATTTTAGATGAAAAAGTAGCGGTGATTGATACCGCAGATGAACGTATGGAGAAGGAGTGGCTGGAAAATCTGCAGCGTGAACTGAATGGTCGTGAGGTAGATTATCTGATTATTCAGCATTTAGAACCAGACCATACGGGCGGAATTCAGCATTTACTGGAACTGTATCCGAAAATGACATTGGTGGGAAATCAAAAGACATTTCTCTTTTTGTCACAATTTTTGAATCCTTTTGTGGAACAGTTTCAGAAACTGGTAGTAAAGGAAAGTGATACTCTTTGTCTAGGAGAGCATATCTTACATTTTTATACGGCTGCAATGGTACATTGGCCAGAGGTAATGGTGACGTATGAAAGCACGGAACGTATACTTTTTTCTGCGGATGCTTTTGGAAAATTCGGAGCATTAGAGGCGACAGAGGACGATGACTGGGCTTGTGAGGCAAGACGCTACTATTTTAATATTGTAGGAAAATATGGTATTGCTGTACAGGCATTGCTCGGAAAGGTAAAAGACTTAAAAATCCAGACAATTTGTCCAGCACATGGACCGATTTTGACACAGCCATTGGAGGAATATCTTCGTTTATATGATACATGGAGCCGCTATGAACCGGAAACAAATGGCGTATTGATTGCATTTGGTTCTTTCCACGGAAATTCTAGAAGGGCAGCAGAATATTTGGCAAAACGCTTGTCAGAAAAAGGTTTCTCAGAGATTGTCCTTCGTGATATGGCAAGAGACGATATGGATGAAGTGATTGAAGATGCGTTCCAATATGACCGTATGGTTTTGGTGGCTTCTAGTTATGAAGGTGGCGTTTTCCCACAGATAAAAGACTTTTTGCATCGTTTACAGAGCAAGGGATATCAGAAACGAAAGGTTGCGATTGTGGAAAATGGTACCTGGGCGCCATCGGCAGGGCGTACCATTCGTGAGATGCTCGAGCATATGAAAGCGATAGAAATTGTTGAGCCGATGGTTACAATTTATTCTTCAATGAATCAGCGTAACATGGAAGAGATAAATACATTGGCAGATGAAATGCTTTAAATAATAAGTGGTTGTCAGCAAATTTTAGAGTTTTGCTGACAACCACTTTTAGTTTTGTAAATATATTTGTGTTTCTTTTCGCATGGGATAGCAGATCAGCTGGTTATCATCTAAGTTTTCGTGATGCAAATCTACGGCACTGATGCTAGGATTATCATAGGTTTTATAATAATAAATGCCTTTGTTAGTGTTGCAACAGCTGGAATAAACCGTAATTTCATATACATCTTCTTTCATATTTACACATCCACGAGGAAATTCCACAGAGCTAAGTAAGTGAAAAAACTGGCTGACATTCTCCCCTTCCGAGCAGCCACATTTGGAATTCATTTTCGCAAAGGTCGCACGAACAAAACGTGATTGGGAAGAGTAGTCACCGGGAAGTCCTATGCTACCCATGCCAGTGCTATATCTATGGAGTTTTAATTCTTCCGAAAAACAATTGCTAGGCTGTGTAGCGGATACATGCATATAGTTATTAAGGTGAAAGAGCTGCATTTCAAAGGGTGGATTGTTGGTAAGTACGCCGACGGGATTTTCGTGTACATACAAACCACTTTTACAGGATTCCACGACAATGGAACTATTCTTGTCTGAAATCATCCAATGTAACGGAGAAAGTGGTAGATCCTTACTGAATGGTTCGTCTAGCAAATTGAGGCGTTCTAAAAGAATACGCGCATCACCAACTGTTGCACATTGTCCCAAAATCCAGGGAAGAAATTCATAGGGTGTGATATTATCTTTTTCATCTCTGGAAGGAAAATAATAGGCGTTCTCTGGGAAATTTAGTCCTGCCATACTAAGCCCTTTTTCATTGGTTGCATCATAATAGAGTGGATAGTTGTCTTGTGCAAAGGCGGTTCCGATTATGGCGTAATGGTGATGCAGAGAGTCTTTTTGATGAAAGGAAAATGGAAAATTTCGCGGGGAGATGGTGATGGTTTCGATATAAGAATATTCGAGGTCGAGATTTCGCCCAAAGTAGTGGTCTTGGGTGGTAAGTGAGATCGCAGTACACATAAAGAGCTCCTTAACATAGTAATAAATACAGTATGACCTAAGAAGCCTCTTTTTATAGATAATAAACGATGAAGAGTGTTTTATGTAGAACTTCATTTTTCAGAAACAATAAAAAGCGAGAGAAGAAATTCACTTGGCAGAGGTCTGTTTTATAGGTATAATAATGATAATGGTTTAGCAAGAGAATACGAATGGAGAAAATAAATGTTAGATGTTTTGACCCGTGCTGGGGGTTTTATTGCGATTATAATTGCAGGATATGTACTGCGTAAGGTGAATTTCTTTAAGGAAGGTGATTTTGCAGTGTTATCGAAAATTACTTTAAAGATTACCTTACCAGCCGCTTTTATTTCAAATTTTTCTGGAAAAGAGTTAGATCCGTCCATGTTGGGATTTACCCTTATGGCATTTGGAGCAGGTGTTTTATACATGGTGCTTGGATATCTGATAAATATGGGAAAGAGCAGGGAAGAAAAAGCTTTTGGTGTGCTCAATCTTCCTGGATATAATATCGGAAACTTCACGATCCCATTTGTACAGAGCTTCCTCGGGCCAGTAGGAGTTATCACGACCAGCTTATTTGACGTAGGAAATGCGTTTGTATGTTTAGGTGGAGCCTTTGGTGTGGCTTCTAGTATTAAAGGAACAGGCAAATTTTCGATAAAGCGAGTTGTTAAGGCACTATCTAAATCCGTAGCATTTTTGACCTGTGTTACCATGATGATTTTAGGTATGCTTGGCATTACACTTCCAGCGCCGGTGATCGAGCTGGCAGATATCGTAGGTGGCGCAAACGCCTTTGTTGCAATGCTGATGCTTGGTGTTGGTTTTAAACTTTCGGGAGATAAGAGCCAGATAGGAACGATTGCGAAAATTCTAGTGACACGTTATGCAGTGGCTTTCGTGTTGGCGATTGTGTTCTATCATTTGCCAATCGAATTAGAAGCACGTACAGCACTTATGGTGCTGGCATTTAGCCCAATTGGTTCGGCAGTGCCAGCCTTTACAGAGGAAATGGGCGGAGACGCAGGACTTTCAGCAGCATTGAATTCGATTTCAATTATTTGCAGTATTATTTTTATGGTGACGATTCTAGTGATTATGTTGTAAGGAGGAACTTAAGATGAAAAAAAGAAGTAAGTTAGTTTTGTTGCTTGTAGCAGTGGCACTTTTTTCTACAATGCTTACAGGCTGTGATTGGGCTGGTTTTGGTAGCTCTATCAATGATTTAAAGGGCACTATCAAGGGTAATACATACGAATGTCAGTTTTATTCAAATTCGGGTGAATTGTTTATGACTGCAGAAGGGAAGAATATTCACCTTAGTCCAAATATTGTAGAAGAATACTCCTATTCGGGGGATTCTTGGGCGATTACGGAGACCATGTCTTCTGTGATTACAATTACCATTGATGGAAAACAGATTGAAAGCTGTGGCAGTACGGTTCTTTTTGTGGAAAAAGGATTGAAGCCAGATGTGGAATTTGATACATCAGATATCCATATTTCCAGCGACGCCAATGGAATCGGTGATTTAAATATTATTGCGGAAACGGTAAACAAATACAAAAACTATTTTGGTAAAGGAACAGTAGTAGTGATTCAAAGTCAGTTGGGTGACCCAATTTGTGCATTTTCTGGGGAGGATGTGTATTGGGAAGTTAGCGAAGATTTACCTAAGACTACGAAACTGATGGTGGATGGAAAGGCACTCTATATTCATAGGGCAAATTTCCAAATCATTGATAAGGAATTACTTGAGTAGGTTTTCTAGATACTACGAAAAGAGACCTTGTATATATTGAATTTAGACACGCTTGCGCTCTAGGTGGACACGTTGCGTTACTAAACTCACGACGATGATATCGTCATTCGTTAAGTAACGACGGCCACCAAAGGTCTAATCCAATATATGCAAGGTCTCTTTTCTTACGTTTGCAAGAAAACCAAGTAATAGGGTATATTTCTCCTAGATTTTGGAAATGATAGGAATACATGTTACGAAAGAGTTTGAGTATTTGGAGAGTTAGGAGATGAGATATATGCCAGATTTGAGAATTAAAGGTGTACGTGGGAGAGAAATCTTAGATTCTAGAGGAAATCCGACCGTGGAGGCGGAAGTAGTTTTGGAATGTGGAAGTATCGGACGAGGAGCTGCACCGAGTGGTGCATCGACAGGAGAATTCGAGGCATTGGAGCTTCGTGATGGGGATACGAAAAGGTATGGCGGCAAGGGTGTAAGAAAGGCAGTCGAACATATCAATGTGCTGATTGCAAAAGAAATCGTAGGGATGGACGCGAGCGACCTTTATGGTGTTGATCATGCAATGATTCAGTTAGATGGGACGAAAGACAAGTCGAGACTTGGTGCAAACGCAATTCTTGCAGTATCGATAGCGACGGCTAGAGCAGCTGCTGAAGGACTTCAAATTCCTCTCTATCGGTTTCTTGGTGGAGTGCATGGGAATCGTTTGCCGGTTCCAATGATGAATATTTTAAATGGTGGTGCACACGCTGCGAACAGCATAGATGTACAGGAATTCATGATTATGCCAGTGGGAGCGCGTTCTTTCCGGGAAGGTTTGCGATGGTGCACAGAGGTGTTTCATGCTTTGGCTGGAATCTTGAAGACAAAAGGATTAGCGACATCGGTAGGTGACGAGGGTGGTTTTGCTCCAAATCTAGCCAATGAAGAAGAGGCGATTTTGTATATTTTGGAGGCAATCAAGCAGGCTGGTTATGAACCGAAAACCGATTTTATGATTGCAATTGACGCAGCAGCCAGTGAATGGAAGGGCAAGGAAAAAGGAGAATACATTTTGCCAAAGTCTGGAACGAGATACAGTTCAGAAAGTTTGATTGAGCATTGGAAATGTCTTGTACACAAATATCCAATTATTTCGATAGAAGATGGTTTGGATGAAGAGGATTGGGGCGGATGGAAGAAGATGACACGTGAGTTGGGTGGACAGATTCAACTTGTAGGAGATGATTTATTTGTTACCAATACGAATCGATTGGAAAGAGGCATAAAATGTGAATGCGGGAATAGTATATTAATAAAACTCAATCAGATTGGTTCGATTTCCGAGACTTTAGAAGCGATTCAAATGGCACATAAAGCAGGCTATACAGCAATCGTTTCCCATCGTTCTGGTGAGACAGAGGACACTACAATTGCGGATTTGGCGGTAGCACTGAATACTTGTCAGATTAAAACAGGTGCACCAAGCCGTTCCGAACGTGTTGCGAAATATAATCAGTTACTTCGAATCGAGTCAGAATTAGGGAAAAGTGCAGTGTATCCGCAAATGGATGCATTTCATGTAAAAGGAAGCACGAGATTAGATGTATAAAATAAGAATTTTTGTGCCATAATAAAAGAAAAAAGAAAGGATGCAAACAGTATGAAATATGAAGTAAATGAAAATTGCATCGGTTGTGGTTTATGCATCAGCATATGTCCCGACTATTTTACCATGGCAGACACAGGACAGGCGGTAGCCTTAGAGGCGCCTGTACCAACAGGACACGAGAATGAGGCAGAATATGCAGCGGGAAGTTGCCCTGTAGGTGCGATAGAGGAAGCTGCGGATTAGTGCAAAAAGTGAGGTTAAAAACTGAGAAAAAGAGATGGACCATATAGAGGGTCTGTCTCTTTTCTTATGTCTTGGAAGAATCTGCATTAGCTGATATGATAGAAATAATTATGGTAAGAAATCGCTTGCGATAGGAAGAATGATACTGTATACTATAAGAGTTTAGATTAAACTAACCAAAAGAGAATAACTTGCTTTTTTATAAATAAAACATAAACTATACAGAAAGGATGGTATAGGATACATGGAAAACATTATGTTTGCATTTGGGCTAACCATGATTGCTGGTTTAAGTACTGGAATCGGTAGTATAATTGCATTTTTCGCAAAGAAAACCAATAAGAAATTTTTGTCTGTAAGTCTTGGTTTTTCCGCCGGGGTTATGATTTATGTATCGATGATAGAAATATTTCAAAAGGCACAGATAGCCTTGGTGTCAGAGATTGGGGAAAAGCAGGGAGCGTTTTGGACGGTTATCGCTTTCTTTGGTGGCATGTTTCTGATTGCGATGATTGATAAATTGATTCCTGAGGCAGAAAATCCGCATGAACCGAGCAATGTCCTCGCAGATTGTGAAGGTTGTGGTGACTGCGAAGTCTGTGTGAAAGAACAAAAGGCAAAAAAGCAGAAGGAACAGTTGATGCGTATGGGAGTGTTTACAGCATTAGCAGTGGGAATACATAACTTTCCAGAAGGTATGGCGACATTCGTGTCTGCATTCCAAGATCCGAGTGTGGCAATTCCAATCGTAGCAGCGATTGCGATTCACAATATTCCAGAAGGAATCGCAGTGTCGGTTCCAATTTATCAGGCGACTGGCTCCAAAAAGAAAGCATTTTTCTATTCTTTCTTATCGGGATTAGCGGAACCAATCGGCGCATTGCTTGGATGGCTTATATTAATTCCAATTATGAGCGACATGGTATATGGAATTATTTTTGCAGCAGTAGCAGGTATTATGGTATT
>JAGBEZ010000087.1 GCA_017936725.1 Agathobacter sp. | reverse complement strand
ATTTTATCGCCTATGTAAAATAGAAAAAATGTTGTAATTTTGAACAATTTCCAAAATGGTTTTTGAAATCCTTCGTGTAAGTTTAACAGAAATTATAAAATTGCTTGCAATCAGTATGGATTTGGGATATATTAACCTTTGTATTTTATGATTGGAACAAGGAGTGCAAAATGAGCAGAATAAATGTAATCGTTTCAAATGTATCAAAAGGACACGCAAATCCAATCGCTGAACTAGTTCAGTTAGCTTGCAGATATGACAGCGAGATTATTTTAGAAAGCGATAATCGTAGAATTAATGCAAAGAGCATTATGGGAATTATGGCTTTTAATCCATGTGACGGAATGTCAATTGATATCGTAACAAAAGGTACAGACGAAGAAGAAGCAGGAATGGCAATTGAAAAATTCTTAGTTTGTGAATAAGAAATTCTTAGGAGGAAAAGAATCATGGCAACAAAGAAAGCAACAACAGAAGCAGTTGAAGTAAAAGAAGTTAAAGAAGTAAAAGTGGAAGCTCCAGTAGTAGAAAAAGCTCCAGCGAAAAAAGCACCAGCGAAGAAGGCGGAAGCGAAAAAAGCTACTGCAGAAAAGAAAGAAGTAGCAGAAAAGAAAGCACCAGCGAAGAAGGCTGCTACAACAGCAAAGAAGGCTCCAGCAAAGAAAGCTGCTGCAAAAGCTGAAACAGTTATCACTCTTGAATTTGGTGATTACTCAGCAATTATGGCTACAGTAGAAGAAAAAGTAAAAGCTCAGTATGTAGCTGAAGGACACAAAGCTTCTTCTATCAAAACCTTAAACATCTATGTAAAACCTTTCGAAAACTCTGCTTACTATGTAGTAAACGGTGACGTAACAGGTCGTGTAGATTTATTCTAATTGAAGTACATAATGTAATAGCAAAGGGCTGCTGCAAATATTCATTTGTGGCAGCCCAATTTTTATATATTCAACATAAATGACACATAAAACATGTCATCTTTTTTCTCGGCAGTGAATACACCATGATAACGTTTTACGATATTTTTTACTGATTCGATTCCGATACCAGCCCCTTTTTTCTTGGTAGAAAGGAAGCGCCCTTTGGTATTCTTTTTGATTAAATGAGTACAGGTATTATCAATTGTAAAGAAAATCGCATGATTGTCTGCATTGCCGCGGATGATAATCTGCTTGTTATCTGTACTTTCTTTGCAGGCATCTACTGCATTTTCCAACAGATTTCCTAATATAATCGAAATGTCCGTGTCTGTAATTGGCAATTGCTCAGGAATGGAGAGTTGCACCTGAAAATCGATTTCATGTTCTCTGGCCTGATGTGCAAAATACAGGAGAATAGTGTTAATTGTTCTGTGCGGACAAAATTGAATGGTTCCATATTCAGGAACAGATTCTCTGTAGTGATCAAAGTATTTCTTTAAAGCATCATAATTTTCAGAATCCAGATAATCTGCCATAACTACCATATGATGGCGCACATCATGTCTCACACGACGTGCTTCTTCAATGCGTTCTTCTAGAAGTTTATACTCTAATGCTTCGATATTTGCATAGTGTTGTTGACGCTCCATTTCCATATTGAGGATGAGCTGTCCGTCCAGACGTAGAATCAGATAGTAAATCAAGAAGGAACCAATCTGTATGATGGTTAAAAAGATAACATCATAGGAGTTTGTCATCGTATCTAAAGCGTTATGTGAACCGCCATGCAACTGATATTGCCAGATGGTATAGAAAATGGCAGGGACAATCCAGTAATAATCCCACGATTTTCCAATAATTCGATGCGTAATCATTGGTTTATAGTATTTACGTATTGAGAAACTAAACGGCAGCGTTATGAGTAAATGCAACAAAATCATGACAACAGAGGTATGCCAACAGTACATACGATGTTCAATTTCTGGAAAAAGATTTCGCTCTAAACACACGGCTGCGATAATAATAAAGTTCCCCATGTTCGCAAAAATAAGTTCCATAAACAGGAGCTTACCAAAACGAACATCAATTAGTATAGCATATCCAGATAGGAAGACAATCAAACGTAATAGACTTAGCCAAAGAATGGATTCTTCGTTTTGAAATGCAGAATAATAGCGGGTAAGGCATTGTACTACAAATAGTCCCACGCATGCAAGGTAAGTTACCTTTTTAGAAAAACGCAAACGATCATTAAAAGTATAGATGGACAATATGACAAAAGGAAGGAAATTTACAAGGGCAAATAGTGAGGTTTCCATGAAACGAAAAGTATCCATTAACCAATCCCTCCTTTTCGCATTTTATCAAAACGAAATTTTGAGAACTTATCGATAGCCTCTTTCGACTTACGTCGGCTAATTGGCAGGTGTGTGCCATCGCTCATCAAAAACATCGTATCTTCCTGTTTGGTAATCTCATAGAGGTTGACGAGAATTCCCTTCGAACAGCTATAAAAATAAGGAAATTCTGAGAGCAGATTCTCCCATTCGGTTTGTGACATACGTGTATGTATACATTCGCCATTCTTTTGGACAATCGTAATCAGATGATTGTAATATTCGGAGTAGATAATGTTTCGCAAAACAATTCTCTTTCCATCTGGGAGATGAATAAAACGATGCATCTCATATTGCGCCAGTTTAATCATATCCAGCATTCTACGGAAACTTTCTTCTGTGACAGGTTTATGTAGATAATAATTCGCACCTACTTCGTAGCTTTCGCAGGCGAATTCATTACTTGTGGAACAAAAAACCAGACGGACATCGGGATCGTTTGCGCGAATCTGTCTTGCGACATCGGTTCCTAAGAGAGCGTCCATAAAAATATCCAGTAAAATCAAAGCATAATCGCCGCTTTTCCAGGTTTCTAAAAAAGCTTCCCCGCTAGGAAACGTACTAACCTTAGCGTGTGGAAGCATTTTTTCTATCATTTTTATCAAACGCAGAGTTTCTTCTGCTCTATCATCTACGATTGCAACCTTCATATGCACCTCCATAGGATAGAAATCCTATATAAATTATACGCTTTTATTTGTGGAGCCGCAAGGGAAATAGGCATGAAAGTAAAGTCAAAGTAGAGTCAATGCCGTTTGAGTAAAAAAATGACCACTCGAGTCACAGATATTGTGATAGAAAAACACATATGCTAATAATAATATTAGGAAAATAAAAGGAGGGGGTGTGGCGATGAATGTCCTCATTTACGGGATGGAGAATGATAAATCTTTTATCACGCATCATATGAGAAAACAGGCAGATATGGCCTTTCGTCTAATAGAATATCATCAGACAGACGATTATGACCAGTTTTTAGAACTACTTGAAAGCGAACAAGATATCATCATTGTTATGATGGACAATGCGGCTGGCATGGAAGGTGCAAGGGCAGCCAAAGAGTTGAAACCACATACTCCAGTCATATGGTTTTCAAATGATAAGAATTTTGTAGCCCAGTCTTATCGATTGGGAGTTACTTATTTTTCGGTAAAACCGATAGAAGAAAGAATTATCGGTTTGGCATTGCAGAGATGCCAGCGAAGGGAGGAATGTTAAATGAAAAAAACAGGTTCAAACAGAAAGGTGAAAAGCGTATTTAAAATCGGTACGGCAATGGTAGCTATCATGCTTGCGGTTGTTATGGTAATCGGCTTGATTCCAAACGAAGCAGTATTGGCAGCGGACTATCTTGCAGATTTGAGTACGTCAACCAAGTACACAGAGTCCTTGGGTGACAACGCGTCGACGGAATATGCGGGACGCGTTTGGACGGATAAAACAGTCTTTTCTAGTGATGCGACGTTTACAGGTTATTCAGCCGACGGAAGTTTGAATGAAATAACGGTAGAAAATGATGATGATTTCTTAATCGCATTTTCAGCTTTAGCAACCTCACAGTCGATTTCGGGACAGACACAGGCGCCAGTAGACGTTGTGCTCATTATTGATATTTCTGGTTCTATGAGTAACGAAGACAGTAATATGGATAATGGAAAGAGCCGTATCTATAATACGATTCAGGCGACAAACAATGCGATTGATGAGTTAATGGCACTCAATCCATATACGAGAGTTGCGGTTGTGGCATTCAGTAGTAACGCGCAGGTATTATTACCACTTGACCGTTATACCAAAGTAGTTACTACAGAGCGTGAATGGGAAGGTGGCCGTTGGGACGGACAATGGGTAGAAAAAGAAGTAGTAAATCCTTACTTTAGTTTAAGCAGAGAAACGGGTTCTAGCAATAATGCGACCCTTTATACAAAGGCAATTAATTCTAACAATGTTACGATAGACAAAAACACCTCTGTATCTGGTGGCACAAACATTCAGATGGGTCTTTATGAAGGTATGCAGGTTTTAGCGGAAGAAGAAGAAACAACAGTAACCGTTAATGGCAATCAACTTCAGAGAGTACCATCGGTGGTATTGCTTTCGGATGGTTCGCCTACATATTCATCCAATAGTAGAAGTTGGTGGGCACCAGCGGACAATTATAATGATGGTCCAGGTAGTGCTCCATATGCAGGCAATGGTATGAAGGCAATCCTCGTTGGCTCTTATATGAAAGATGCTATCGATCGCAATTATGAAGTAACAGATACTCCGCTTGCGACAACGGTATACACAATTGGTATGGGTATTACCGGACTCGATGCAGACGAAAAGAATCTTGCGTACATGACCCTTGATCCAGGTACTTATTGGAATGATGCAGATGTAACAAATTCCATGAAGACTACGATTAAGCAATATTGGGCTGACTATACCAGAAACAACAATACGGGAACGCTCAATATAAACGTAGGAAAGTACGAAGACAGAAAATATAGTGATGATTATTACGCGCTAACACATCCAAACACAGGATATGATGTGGATTCTAATAATGGCTACAACTATGTGGATGACTATTATGACGCAGATAATGCGAATGCAGTAGCTGAAGTATTTAAGCAAATCGTATCTGACATTGCAATCAGCACACCGCAGATTCCTACCGAGCATGACCCTGCAAGACCTGCGTTGTCTGGCTACATTACCTATACAGATCCAATCGGTGCGTATATGGAAGTAAAGAACATGAAGTCAATCATTTATGCGGGTGAGAAGTATGATTTCGTGGCAGAGGGATACAAAGGTGACGTAATCGAAGATGGCAATACTACAACCTATGTATTCAAACAGACCGCACAAGGAAATGAAGTATATGGTACAGAAGAACTCGAACATATTATTATTGAAGTGGTTAGTACCACAGATAACTATGGAATCAAGTCTCAGGTTCTTACGATTAAGATTCCTGCAGCGCTTATTCCACTTCGTGTAAATACCATCTCTTTAAACGAAAATGGCATGGTAGAGAGCCATACAAACAATGGTACATATCCAATTCGAGTATTATATACCGTAGGACTTCAGGAAGAAGTATTATCAAATGGAAACGTTGATTTAAATAAAATTAGCGCAGAATACAAAGCAAAGAATTTAAACGACGATGGAACGATAGATTTTTATAGTAACCTTTACACGGGCAATAAAGTCAATGGAGTTACCGTAGGTAATGCAACTGCTAGTTTTGATGCGGCAGTTACCAACCCATTCTACTATATGCAGGAAGATATGGTTATCTATAAAGATAGTTCTTTTACAGAAAAAGCGACAGAACTTCTTGATGAAGAAACCTATTACTATAAAGAAATCTATTATCATGGTACACAGGTAGTGACAAAGGCTACAGAGCGTACCGGTGCACAGTTGAAGCAGAATACGACAGTAACCAAGCACGAGGCAGAAGGATACTATTATCGTCCAGCTGGTACCGTTCGTGCAAACAACATGTTAACCTTTGAAGGTACAAAAGTAGCAAACGCTACTGGAACTGCAGCAGATTTCTACACACCTACATACGATGGTACAACAGGACAGTTCGTGGTTTACCTTGGAAACAATGGTGTAATGAGTGTAGAGGCAGCCGGCAGTTTGGAAATCACCAAGACCGTAGAAGCAGCAGATGGACTGACAGCTCCAGACAAAGACTTTACCTTTACGGTTGACTTAGGCGGTATCCAAGGAACTTATGCTTATATCGTAACAGATGCATCTGGAAACGGTGTGGCTGAAGGCACGATAGTAAATGGTGGAACACTTACCTTAAAAGATGGGCAGACAGCTACTATTTTGAACCTTCCACCAGGAACACAGTATACAGTAACAGAAACAGCGATGGCTGGATTTGCCACCACATCTACAGGTGCAACAGGTGAAATCGTAGCCGGTCAGGCAGTTTCTGCTAGATTTACAAACGCATATAGCGTAGAAGAGATTACATTTGACACGAATCATGTAGTAAACGGAAAGAAAGTATTAGTAGGCCGTGATTGGACAGAAGGAGATAACTTTACCTTCTTCCTTACAGCAGCAAATAACGCACCATTGCCAGAAGGATATGATGCTGCGGCAGGTGTAACTGTGGGCTACGGCGAAGACGCAAATGACAATGAAGTTTCCTTTAACTTTGGCACAATCAAATATACGGCACCAGGCTTATATCGTTATACAATCGTAGAAAAAGAACCAGAAAATAACGAGTATAAACCTGGTATGACATATTCTCGTGCATTGTACAGTTTGGCAGTATATGTAGTAGATAACGGAGATGGTACATTAAGCGCTACCTCAAATATCCAGAAATTACATGCGGATGATGCGACACAGCTTTACACAATGGACGCAAACAATCAGATTGTAATGAACCCTGGACAGGAAGCGCAGGATGATGCGGTATTTGTAAACACATATAACGCAGACTCTGTAACCAGTACTCCGGTAGCAGTAAAGAAATATACCGACAACTCTGGATTAAAACCATTAGTTCCAGGTATGTTCCAGTTTAAACTGACACCAGTAGGTATTGTTGATGCAAAAGGAAACGTAAGCAATCCATCCGCAAACCCAATGCCTCTTGATGCAAACGGAGAAAAATTAACAGAAGCAATTGCTTCCAATGAAGGCGAAAACGTAACCTTCCCATCCGTAACCTTTACACAGGCAGATGTATTAAATGGAGACGCTACGACATACAGATATCAGATGGAAGAAATCCTCCCATCTGGTGCAAACGCAGAAAATGGATATAAAGTAAATGGAATGGCATATGATGCAAATAAGTATGATATTGATGTAACTGTTTCTATTGATCCAGAAAGTGCGGAAGTAACTGTAAATGCAGTTTATCCAAACGAAGAACGTATTGTAACCTTTAGAAACGTATATACTCCAGAAGAAGTAGTTTTAGGAAAAGATACATTGGCACCAATCAAAGGTATCAAGACTTTAACTGGAAGAGATATGTTAGAAGGCGAAACCTTTAAGTTCACTTTAACATCTGCAAATGATGTGACAAAACAGGCAATAGAGGAAGGAACGATTCTCTTAGCTAAGAACGAAGCTGAAGTCGCAAATGGCAAAGACGGCGTAGTAACAACGTTTGATTTTGGCACAACCACATTTACGAAACCAGGAACCTACGTATTTAACATCGTAGAAACAAAGGGTGAGAACGCAGATAAAGGCGTAACATACGATAGCAATGTATGTAAAGTAACGGTAGTGGTAACGGACAACAAAGGCAAATTAGAAGCAAGAGTATCTTATGCAAACACCATTGGCAGCGACAACTCACAGGCCGTATTTAACAATACCTATGAAGCAACCTTTGATGCGAATACAGCAATTAACCTGAATGGT
>JAGBEZ010000086.1 GCA_017936725.1 Agathobacter sp. | reverse complement strand
TAATATATTCATAATATCTGTCTCCTCTTAATTGTGTTCTACATTAAAATAGGTTTCCTTCTCTGTTATCACACAGTCCACTTTCACATCATGCGGTTCACATGCGATTCTTCCAGGCGCAACCATTTGACATTCATACGCCACTGCAAGCTTACAAATCTTCTCCGTTGGAACAATCAACTCTAGTTTCCGCAAATACTTATCGTAATATCCCCCACCATAACCGATGCGGTTTCCATCTCTATCAAATGCCGCACCCGGCATTACTACAAGCACGGTATCATCCTTATCTGGTTCATACACGTTCGTCGACTCTGGCTTTGGTTCGCGAATGCCATATGCACTTATTTCATATTCCGTCCTTTCATTTATATGATAAAACTCCATCTGTTCCCCGAGTACACGCGGATAATAGATATCTTTCCTCATCTTTTTTGCTTCTGAAAATATCCCCTGTGTTTCTACTTCACTTTTTATTGGCGCATATAAAAGCACGATGTCGCTTTGCGCAAAAGTTTCCAGAGCAATTACCTTATTCGTGATTTCTTCGCTTTTCACACAACGCTCCTGCTTCGACAGCGCATTTCTTTTCGCAAGGATTTCTTTTCGCAATTCTTTTTTCATTATAATCCCTTTTCCTATCTATAACTTTACTCATTATACTATTTTCTTTTTCATAATACAATATTTGCATAAAGTATTAGACTTTTCACCCAAAACCATTTATTATTAGGTAGAAAGATAGAAGAAAGGAAAATTCATAATGTGGATTGCAGATAGATGGAAAGATTACCAGGTAATTGATTGTTCACAAGGTGAAAAACTGGAACGCTGGGGCAAATATGTATTACTTCGTCCAGATCCTCAGGTTATCTGGGACACACCAAAGAAAAATAAAAACTGGAAAAAATTAAATGGACATTACCATAGAAGCAAAAAAGGTGGCGGCGAATGGGAATTCTTTGACTTGCCAAATGAATGGATCATTCACTATGATTTGCCTATCGGCGAGCAGCTCACCTTTAACTTAAAACCCTTTAGTTTTAAACACACTGGACTTTTCCCAGAACAGGCAACCAACTGGGATTGGTTTTCTAAAAAGATCAAAGAAGCCGGTCGACCAATTAAGGTCTTAAACCTCTTTGCCTATACTGGCGGTGCGACTTTAGCTGCGGCAGCAGCCGGCGCAAGCGTTACTCACGTAGATGCCTCCAAAGGCATGGTAGGCTGGGCAAAAGAAAATGCCGTATCATCCGGACTTGCTGAAGCGCCTATCCGCTGGATTGTGGATGACTGTGTAAAATTTGTAGAACGCGAAATTCGCCGTGGTAATCACTATGATGCCATCATCATGGATCCACCTTCTTATGGACGCGGACCAAAGGGTGAAATCTGGAAAATTGAAGAAGCCGTTTACCCACTGATTAAGTTGTGTGCACAGCTTCTTTCTGACAAACCATTATTCTTCCTTGTAAATTCTTACACTACTGGCTTACAGCCAGCGGTACTTACCTATATGATTAGTACTGCATTAAAAGACTTCGAAGGAACCACTACATCAAACGAAATCGGACTTCCTGTTTTGGAAACAGGGCTTGTTCTTCCTTGTGGAGCAAGCGGACGATTCGAAGGAAAATCTCATATCTAAAACAAAACGCAGATGCATGTAAACATGCTCTGCGTTTATTTTTATCCATTCTGCTTGTCTCGTTAGTTATAACATTTTCTTCCGTTTTAGGAACCATAACATGAAGATACATACCAATACAATCAACACACAGATAACTGCAAAGCCAAACTGTGCATTCGCAAATGGCATTCCCTCTGGGTTTAAGTTCATACCATAGATACCTGAAATAACTGTCGGTACAGCCATAATAAGTGTGATAGATGTGAGCGTCTTCATAACGTTATTCAAGCGCTTATCCAATACCGATGACATAAGCTCTCGGGTACCGTTTATGATATCACGATAGATGCCCGTCATTTCAATCGCCTGCTTGTTTTCAATGATGACGTCATCTAAGAGCTCTTTGTCTTCTTGATACTGTTCGAGTCGTTTGTATCTTGTCAATCGGTCTAATACATTTCCATTTGCACGAAGTGAAGTTGCAAAGTATACCAATGTGGATTCCAATTCATGCAATGCGATAAGATCGTCTTCTCTTGTATCGTTTTCGATTCGTTCTTCAATTTCGTTACGTTTTTTGTCGATGGTACGCAGATGTCCCTGATATACTACAGTCGTACGATAGAGAATCTGATATACAAAACGCATCTTTTTCTTTGTCGAGAATTCTTTCACACGGTTATTGATAAATGCCTGAAGAACTGGCAAATCCTCTGTACAAACAGTAATGATTAAATCCTGTGTCAAAATGATGCCCAAAGGAATGGTGGTATACATTACTTTCTTATGACGGATTTCTGTCGAAGGAACGTCGATAAGGATAAGCGTATAACCATCTTCTAATTCAATACGGGAACTTTCTTCTTCGTCGAGTGCGGCTCTTACGTCGTCCACATCGATGTCCAAAGCATCTGCCAAAAGCAAGGTTTCCTCTGCAGTTGGGTCGACCAGATTAATCCACACGCCACTATCTATTCTTTCTTCTTCATGGATTCTTCTATCATCGGTTTTATAAATTTTTACCATTTGATCGCCCTCCTTTTCCTTCGAATTTTTATAAAATATATCCTTTTAGTCTTCTACTCTGCTATATTTTTCCGCCTGTGCACGGATCAGTTCTGCGTCATCAAAGTAGTTGATACGCATTGCTCGTTTTACTTCGTCCATGGTCTGTGCTGCTACCGCACGTGCTTTTTCGCTGCCTGTTTTTAAGATATCATAAACCATTGGAATATCTTTTTCAAATTCTGCACGTCTTGCACGGATTGGTGCTAATTCTTCCTGAAGCACATTATTTAAGAACTTCTTGATTTTTACATCGCCAAGACCGCCACGTGTATAGTGATCTTTTAATTCCTGAAGATTTGCATATTCTGGAAGATACTCAGCAAAATGTCCATCATTGCTAAACGCATCCAAATAGGTAAATACGCAGTTGCCTTCGACATGTCCTGGATCTGTAATCTGGATGTGTGTTGGGTCTGTGTACATAGACATAACCTTTGTTCTTACATCCTTTTCCGTATCAGAAAGATAGATGCAGTTTCCAAGGGATTTACTCATTTTCGCTTTTCCATCGATACCTGGCAAACGACAGCAAGCTGCGTTTTCTGGAAGAAGTACATCTGGCTCAACCAATACTTCATCGTAAATGGAATTGAATTTACGAACGATTTCTCTGGTCTGCTCAATCATAGGGAGCTGATCCTCACCTACCGGTACGCAAGTCGCCTTAAATGCTGTAATATCTGCAGCCTGGCTAATTGGGTAGGTAAAGAAACCAACTGGAATACTAGTCTCAAAATTACGCATTTTAATCTCTGTCTTTACCGTAGGATTTCTCTGCAAACGAGATACGGTAACCAGATTTGAATAAAAGAAAGTAAGCTCTGTTAACTCTGGAATCTGTGACTGAATAAACAAAGTAGACTTTGCTGGGTCCAATCCTACAGATAAGTAATCAAGTGCTACTTCTATAATATTCTGACGTACTTTTTCTGGATTTTCAAAGTTGTCTGTAAGTGCCTGCGCATCCGCAATCATGATAAATATTTTGTCAAACTCTCCTGAATTCTGTAACTGAACTCGTCTGCGAAGGGAGCCTACATAGTGACCTACATGAAGTCTTCCTGTTGGTCTGTCACCTGTTAAAATAATCTTTTCCATTTTTATTGCCTCTATTTCTTAATTTTCTTTTCTTTCTTTTTTATTACACCGCATTTTCTTAAAATTGCTCTTATACCTAAGATAATCAGAACAAGGATAAGAATTAGTACAAGTACAATACCAATAATCATAAAAAAGAACTTATTTGGATTTTTCAGTAAATCCCCAAGTTTTGTACTGTCTTCTACGACTTTTCTGCCTTCTTCGGATGCATATGTCTGTGGTACGTTTGGCGTTCCATCTCCATCGGTATCTTCAAAGGACTGCATGTACTGTGCAATTGCCTGCCACGCCTTTAACTCTTTTCCATCTATCTTTATAACGGCATCCTCATAGCGTTCGATTGGTGTACCATCTGCATACTTTGGAACCAAAGATAACAGTCCATATGACATATCTGTCACACCGCCGAGCATCTGAGAACTATAAAAATCGGTAACCACGCGATATAATTTGTCATCTTCTAACTCGATGCGATTGCCATCACGGTCTACGATGAATACTTCTGTGGCTTTATTTAAAATCATACGGTTTGGATTATAGTGCCAACATAAACCATCTGTATAAAGTCTTGCAGTGCTCATCAAATCGGAAATACTAGAGTCAATTTCCGCAACCAGTTTCAATTCTTCTCCGGTTAGATAAACGCTAATCAATGGATAGCCCGGGATTCCGTCTTCGCCAATTCCTAATGAGAAGGAATTAAAGACATTTTCTACTGTGATATTTCCTAACGGATACGTATCACGAATCGTCCCCGCTGGTGCAACGGTCACCATAGCTGGTGCATCATCCCCTGTATCTGCACGATCCACAGCATAGGCATACGCATCTGCAATAATACTTCCGAGGTTTAACTCCGTATGTAAATTTCCCAAATCTGACTGCTGTGCAAAGGTTACCTCATTCGTACAGAGCACCTGGTCCTTGGTGTAACCAAACTGTGCAAGATACTTTTCGTCTACCAATGACATAAAACCATCCACTGCCGCCTGTGTATCTGCATCCTGTGCAATATCTGGTGTAATGGCATGAAGCTCATATTCCTCGATATCCCAGCGTCCATCTGCATTCTTGGTCATGGAAATATCGCCTAAATATTTTCCATATTCTTCGCAAGAAACGATATAGGTATTTCCGTGTTTAATTGGCTCGTCTATCTTCGTATGGGTATGTCCGCTGATGATTAAATCCAGCTCTGGAACTTCTTTTGCCAGGATTTCATCTTCGGATTTGTCCTCATCTTCCCATGTACCGCTATGTGAAATACAAACAATCATGTCAACATCTTCATTTGACTTGATATCTGCAACCGTTTCCTTTACTGCCTCTACTGGATCTTCAAAGGATACTGGGCACTGTGCCACGCACGCTTCGGCATCCTTTCCAAAAACACCAAGAACTGCAATATCGACATCCCCTTTTTGTACGACCATGTAGTCTTTGACACCATATTTTTCAAAGGCATCCCAAATAAGCTGCTGATCCGCTGTCAGGCCTTCGGCCTTCATCGCATCCCAATCCATATTACAAAGAAGCATCTCTGGCAAAACATCACCACTTTCGATAGCGGTGTTCATCATATTTGCAAGCCCTTTGGCTTTGTAATCAAATTCATGATTCCCCAATGTGGTAGCTTCCATGCCAAGCTCTCCAAGCATACGAAGCTCTGCCGCCTCTTCCTCATAAACCACCTGCACGAGAGTTCCCATTGAAAAATCTCCAGCATCCAAAAGCAACGTATCTGGATTTTTTTCTTTCTGCGCGTTAATTAATGTCTTAATACGGGAAAAACCGCCCATGGAAACCGTCTCTGTTCCCTCTACTGTCGTAAATGTATTCAAATGTGAATGTGTATCATGTAAAAACATAATATCCACTGTCTGTGCTGCTTCATCCGCCACCAGATTCATCTGTGGTATCACCATCGCCAAAAGAGCGATACAGCCAACGACAACTGCTACCAATCTTTTCTTCATATCTATAACCTCTCGTACTATCTATTCCACAAGGTGTACCATTTACGCACACTTTACCCACTATTACATATTCTACTAAATAATTTCTAGATTGGCAAGGCAAAAAGGGCTGCCACAAATATAATTTGTGGCAGCCCCTGGTTGGCATATTTTATAAGAAAATATATTTAAGTACGAATAAGAATGCAAGAACGTACATAAGTGGTGTAATCTTCTTTGCTTTTCCACAGCAAAGGTTGATGATAACATAAGAAACAACACCAAATACGATACCTTCGGAAATGCTATAGAAGAGAGGCATACCGATTAAGCAAAGGTATGCTGGAATCGCTTCTGATAAATCTTCCATATTGATTTCAACTACAGCAGAAATCATAAGGAAACCTACATAAATAAGTGCTGGAGCTGTTGCAAATCCAGGAATTGCACAGAACACTGGTGAAAGGAAGATTGAAAGCAGGAATAATAAACCTGTTACAACAGATGCAAGACCTGTTCTAGCACCAGCGGATACACCTGCTGAACTTTCTACGAAAGTAGTAGTTGTAGAGGTTCCGAGTACCGCACCTGCTGAAGTAGCAACTGCGTCAGCTAATAATACTTCTCTTACTCTTGGAAGTTTTCCGTCTTTATCAAGCATTTTTGCTTTGTTTGCAACACCGATAACAGTTCCCAATGTATCAAACATATCTACCATGAGGAAAGAACACATGATTACAAAGAGGTCTACCCATTTCACATTTGCAAATGCTTCAGGAGTAAAGCACTGTCCGAAGGTTTGTCCAATTGCACCAAGATTGAATTCTGACCAAGCTGGAAGAAGTGAGTAGAATCCGTTTTCTACGTCAACTACATAAAGACCAGTAAGCTGGCATACGATACCAAGCAACCATGTAGCAATAATACCAATCAAGATAGCGCCTTTTACCTTCTTAATAGAAAGTACTACGATGATAAGTGTACCGATAATCGCAAGTAATGCACCGATACCTACGGTGTTGAAATTTGCTGTGAAGTCAACAATTGCTACTTTTGTAGAAGCATCTGCCACAACAAGATTTGCATTCTGTAAACCGATAAATGCGATAAATAAACCGATACCTACCGAAATACCTTTTTTGAGAGATAATGGGATTGCATTGAAAATCGCCTCACGAACATTAGTAAGGGATAATACGATAAATACCAATCCTTCCAAGAATACTGCAAACAATGCAAACTGCCAGCTATATCCCATCTGTCCACATACGGTAAATGCAAAGTATGCATTTAAGCCAAGACCAGGAGCGAGCGCGAATGGATAATTTGCCAGGAGCGCCATAACGATAGTTCCGATAAAGGATGCAATCGCAGTTGCCATAAGAATCGCCTGTGAATCCATACCAGATGCAGAAAGGATCTGTGGATTAACAGCCAAAATGTAAGCCATTGTCATAAATGTGGTAATACCACCAATGACTTCGGTTCTTACGTTAGTATTATTTTCTTTGAGTTTAAATAATTTTTCTAACATAATGTTTCCCTTTCTTTATTAAAATTTTATATATTTATTTTACTCTTAACTAGCATTCTGTCAATAAAAAAGACTGAGTATCCGACTCTTTTCCTCGGATTTCCCCAGCCTTTTCCACTTTTTTATTTTATCTTTTATAAAAATGCAGCAACTAATAAATAGATTAAAACTGCACAAAGTCCCAAACAGAACAAAATCAAACCATATGACAAACTTCGTTCGATGAATCCCATATTTTCTTTAAATGAAGTGTATTTCATAGCTAAGACATGTTTAAAATCTCTTTTTTTCGTCTTACCACGCCACACCGTTTTGTTAAGCAATGCTTCCCCTTTATTCAGCCATCTACCAAGCGTCAGCGTTACCGTATTTCCTTCATCCATCTCTTTGTAGATGCGGCTGTCTTTGTAAATGGTCTTACGTAAACCTACCACCATCATATCTACAAATCGGTCTAATACCAAACAAACAGCCCCTAATACCGCTGGTAAAAACTGAAGCAGCACAGGGCGATAGAAATAGTCTTCCAAATCAAAGTATTTCCACCATCTGTTTGCATATTCACGGCTTCCATCTGCCTGTTTTTTCATCAGCAGCAGTCTTACTACCACAAAGTAAAGAAGCAGACCAATGGCAATCGAAATCACACTGCCTTTTAGATTTACCCAGGTAAAATAGTCCACACTATGCCCTGCGTGATTCCAGCCCATGAAGCCTTCACTCATATCCGCCATGATATCCATGGTCACACGTGGAAGCATACCCATAATTGGGAAGATCACTGCACATCCAGTCAAAACTACAGAACCAACCGGACTTAAGTATTTTTTCATTCCATCGTACTTTGCCTGTACGGTTGCATCCTTGTTTTTCTCCACAAATACTGCCATATATAATTTCAGCATATAAGCAACGGTCATTCCGCCACTGATTAGGAAAATCCATTCAAACACCTGCATCATATCCAGCGAAAAGATACTGTTTAAAATATGTCCGCCTTCTAATTCATGGATATACTCCACAATACTTTCATGAAGCAAGGTCTTACTGATATATCCGCTCCAAAGCGGAACTCCGCCAATACCCAACGCTCCCATCAGGTAAATAAACTTTAACAGTGGTTTCTTTCTTCCAAACCCACGAATCTCATTCAAGTCGAGTTTATGAATATTCATATAAATCACGCCTGCAGCCATGAACAAAACGAGTTTGAACAGCGAATGATTTACCATGTGAAGCATGGTTCCTCGAATGGCGATTTCGTTATGTTCTCCCAAAAGGCCCTGCATCCCAACACCGATTAGAATAAATCCAATCTGGGAAACAGAAGAACACGCCAGAGTTCTTTTGAAATCAATTGAGAACACTGCCAAAAGCGCTCCAAGAAACATCGTAATCAAACCAATGATGAAAACAAACGCTCCCCATTTCGCATCATGCAGTAATATCTGGCAACTGATTACCAACACACCAAATATACCAGTCTTTGTAAGAATACCAGATAGCAGTGCACTTGCTGGCGCTGGCGCCACCGGATGCGCCTTTGGAAGCCAAATCTGAAGTGGAAAAGCACCCGCTTTCGCACCAAAGCCCACTAACATACAAATGCATGCCGGATATACATTCTTTCCTTGACAAGCCTCATATAATTCACTGATAAGCAAGGTTCCTGTCTGGTCATAAAGCAGGAACAACCCCATCAAAAGTGTAAGTCCACCAATAATTGCTACAGCCAAATACGTTTCCGCCGCACGAAGAGAAGGTCCCGTTTCATCATGTGCTACCCACACATAAGAAGAAATCGACATAATTTCAAAGAAAATAAATGTCGTATACAAATCTGCCGAAAGGAAGATACCTGCTGTCGCCCCTAAAGTCATAAGCTGAAACAGATGATATCGATTTCGGTTACGGTAATGCACGAAATACTCTTTGGAAAACAAACTCGTACACATCCACATAAAACATGCAATCGCTGCATACAGTACGCGGAAACCATCTATCGTAAAGGTAAGACCCAGACCACAGATTTCCGGCACATATACCAAGGTTCCTTCATGTCCAGTATCTTCCATTACCAAAATCACCGCAAGAATAAATTCCAGAATGGTTAATCCACCCACAAAATAATCTCTCGCTGTCTTGCTTTTGCGCCCTATCATATAAGAAACGAAGGCACCAACCATCGGCATAAATACCATTAGATAAATCAAACTCTCGATTATCATACCCACGTCTCCTTTCTAATAGATTCCCGCTGCGACTTCTCGGAAGAAATCGATGAGTGGCGTTGAAAACAGGCCCAACATCAATGTACCTATCGCACAAACAACAATCGGGAGGCACATCTTCCAGCCTGGATCTTCTGCGCCTTCAATCGCTTCCTTGTCAAATCCCCATGGTGGGAAAAAGGCTCGCATTGCAATACTAACCATATAAATTGCAGTCAAAAGAGCCGAAATCAGCAAGCATACGATTCCAACATACGCCACTGGATTTTTACTATCTACAGCCGCTGCTGCAAGATTCCACTTACTTACAAATCCCGCTAATCCCGGCACACCCATAAGGCCAAGGCCGCTAAAGGTCAATGTACAGAAAACAATCGGCATCTTCCAACCCAAACCATCCATATCAAAGATATATTTCTTTCCTGTCTGGTGCATAAATGCGCCCGCACACATGAAAGAACAAATCTTCATTACCGCATGACACACGAGATGACACAAAGCACCCACAAGTCCCATCGGTGTCATAATCGTAATTCCAAAAATAATATACGAAAGGTTACTTACCGTCGAATATGCCAAACGTCTCTTGATGTGACTTTCTTTTAGCGCACGGCTACAGCCATAAACGGTGGTAAACATCGCCAATGCCATAACTACGTTTTGTACCCAGGTTCCACGTAAGAAATCTGTCCCAAAACTATAATAGGTAAGTCGTATCAGTGCAAATACACCTGCTTTTACCACGGCTACCGCATGAAGCAAAGCTGTAACCGGTGTCGGTGCAACACCCGCTGTTGGTAACCAGCCCGACATCGGAAAGATGGCTGCTTTTACACCAAATCCTAAAAACGCAAACAGGTAAATCCAAAGCAGAATCCCTTCATGCCCTGCTGCTTTTTCCATCGACAAGACGCCGCCCAAAGTAAATTCCAATGTATCTCCATATATCATTAGAAATACCATGCCCATTAAGGCAAAGGCCGCACCACCTAAAGAATAATACAAATATTTTCTACTTGCTAAAATAGCCTCTCGTTCCAAGGTGTGCATTACCAGTGGTACCGTCGATAAGGTCAATAATTCATAGAAGAAATACATGGTAAGCATATCGGATGCAAATGCGATGCCCAGCGTCACCCCATATGCGATGCTGTAAAACATAAAAAACGTCTCTCGTCTTTCATGATGCTCCATATACTCAAAGGCATATAAGGTTGCCAGCGGCCATAAAAACGAAACCAGACCAGCAAATACCATCGTCATTCCATCTATCTTAAAAGAAATCGACAAATCGTTAACGAAATGCACCACGTGGAACACGTCCGTCGTTCCGCCTAAAATCAAACTCCATACAATAACAGACGTAAGCACCATAATGGTTTCTAGGAAAACATACAGATGCTGCTTCTTTTTCAATGGGAGAAAACGAACCGCCACTCCGCCGAACATCGGCAGGAGAATTGCTACTAAAATCCAATACTGATTCATATGACACCTCCCCCTTAAAATACCATCTGAACCAAATCACTCATATATTCCACAAAATAATTTGGGAACACACCAAGTAAAATGGCCAGAGCAGCTAATATCATAATCGGCACAAGCATCTGCTTGGTCGGGTCTTTTTTCTCCAAATGCGCATAGTCATAATCTGGACCTGGGAAAAACCCATCAATGGTAATCGGAAGCAAATACCCTGCCGTAAGCAACGCGCTGATTAAGAGGATCACTGGTCCTAACCATGACACTACTGAAATATCCGTTGCCAGTGATCCAATTGCCAGATACCATTTGCTGACAAACCCGCTTGCAGGCGGTATACCGATAAGTGCCAAAGAGCAAAGCGTATAACACCATAGAATCTTTGGCATACGCTTGCCGATTCCTCTCATCTCATCCACACGCTCGATGCCACATTTGTAGATAATCGCACCCGCACTCATAAACAATGCAGACTTTATCACCGCATGGAACATAATATGTAAAAGCGAACCCGTTAAAGCCAACGGATGCATCAAAGCCATACCAAACAAGATATAAGAAACCTGGCTCACGGTTGAATATGCCAGTCGCTTTTTGAATACCTTTTCACGATACGCAAGCATAGAGCCCATAAATACCGTAATCAAGGTCAGCGTAATCCACGTATACTGTACCCAGGTTCCACGCAGGAAATCGACACCAAATAAGTAATACACCACGCGCATTACCCCAAATACGCCCATTTTAACGATAAGGGAAGATAACGCAGCGCTCGCAGGTGCTGGCGCAATCGGATGCGCAACTGGAAGCCACGCATGAAGCGGAACCATACCCGCCTTTACTCCAAAGCCAATAATCATACACATCGCAACCACTAAAAGCAATCCTTCATTTCCGGAAACCTTTGTCATATCCAGTGTACCGCCTGCCGTAAAATTCAGCGTAGTCGTATATTGGTTTAAAAAATAAATACCAAACAACACAAAATATGCTCCCGTCAATGAGTAGAACAAATACTTAAGCCCTGCCATAACTGCTTCTTTTGTTCGAAAATGAAATACCAGCGGCATAGAAAAGATACTCATCATCTCATAGAACAGATAAAAGGTTACGATATTTCCCGCATAACTTAACGCAAGCAATACCCCATACACCATTAAATAAAATCCGAAAAATCTCTTTTCCTGCTCATAATGTCCCATATATTCAAAGGCATAGATTCCAACCAATGGCAAAACGATGGTTACAATCATCATAAAAATGCGCCCCATTCTGTCCGCCTGGAAAAAGATATGCATATTTTCGCCAACTGCAAATATGTAAAGCTGCATATCTCCGATAAAAAGAATCGTCAGGGACAAAATCGTCGTCACTGCTAATCCAATTGACGCAAATGTAATCAGAGCACGTCTCGTCTTAAATTCTTTTTTTGCAAGTATACACACGCCCCATATGATGGGAACAAAGATCGCAAATAATATCAATACAGATTGACTCATTCCTATCCCCTTCTCTACATAAAGTTTCTTAATCCTTCTTCGATTAACATGATAATCGGTTTGGAATTACAGCCTAAAACAATATTTAGGATAATAAATGCTACGATAGCAACGCTATAAACCTTATTCTCTTTCCAGCTAATTGGAATATAGCCTTTTTTTGCCTCTTCCTCTGCTGGCATTGGTGTATAAATACGAAGCACCGTTTTCATAAAATATACTGCATTTAAAATCGTACTGATTGCCAAAACGATGATAGCCGGGAACATTCTCCAGGAATCCTCTCCAACTGCTGCCTGCGCAAACAAAAGTTTGCTCACAAATCCTGCAAACATTGGAATACCTACCATGGAAAGCGAACCAACTAAAAAGCCCGCACCCGCAATCTTGTTACGGTATCCAGCACCTGTGACCTCAAAGAAATCTCTCTTAAAGCCTGATGCATCCGTAAGACCAATTGCAGAGATAAAAAGTAAGGATTTTGTCGCACTGTGCATCAGCATATGAAATACACTTGCAATCATCCCAGCCTCTGTGCCAAGACCAAATCCCATATAAATATATCCAATCTGTGCCACCGAAGAAAATGCAATCATTCTTCGAATATCCTTTTCCCAAATCGCATTCATAGAACCAAAAATCATACCACAAATCGCAAACCAGAAAATAATATTTAGCACCTGACTATCTGCAATATATTCGAATCCAATCACACGATAGAAAATTTTTACTAATAAGAAAATATATCCTTTGGATACTAAACTCGACAGCATCGCTGCGGAAGAAACCGTAGAGTATCCATAAGCATCTGGAAGCCACGCATGGAATGGGAAAAGCGCACTCTTAATCGCCAAACCAACTACGATAAGCCCTATTGTAATGAGCATTGGAACTGCGTATGTGCCTTCTTCCATAATCAGTGCAATGGACTCCTTCATATTAGACATAAGAAGATGCCCTGTCATGTCATACAGCATACAGATTCCCATGAGCAACAAACCAGAGCCCAACAAACTCATGATCATATAACGAACTGCTGCTTCAAACGTACGTCCAATCTGACGAATTGCAATCAAGCCACATGCGGCCAATGTATTAATCTCTACAAATACATAAGCTGTAAAAATATCGTTCGTATAAACAAGTGCCAAGAGTGAACCTAATAGCAAATCCACCAATATGTAATACAAATTCTCTTTCGATGCCTCAACCTCTGGCTCAACCTCTCGAAACTTATGCAAACCACCCATTAGAGATAAGACCATAACAATACAGAACACCAACGCCATGAGCGCCTCTAATACGCCTGCACGGATTTCATTTCCCCAAGGAGCTGGAAAATGTCCCATCATATAGGTATAGTATCCCATGTCGGATTGAATCATAAATGCCAAAAGCCATGCTGACATCGCACCAATGAGGATCGTTACCCCAATATTGAGTCTTCTTGCTACCTTTGCTGGTAAAATAGAAGACACGATTCCTGCAAACATCGAAAGCATGATGGAGAAAAATGGTACGTTTTGTACAAATGCCATTTATTTTCCCTCCTTTCGAAGCTGTGCCGAAATCTCATCCAAGTCTAGCGTTCCATAACGTTTGTATAAACGCATCGTTAACGAAAGCATAACCGCCGACACAGAAACCGAAACTACGATACCCGTCAGCACCAGACCGCCTGGAACAGGATTTATATATTTTTCTACACTTTGAATCCCATCCACGACAATTGGAGCGATACGACCAGTGATATATCCTTTTTCCGCTAAAAACAGGAAAATCGCTGTGTCCATAATATTAAATCCGATAATCTTTTTAATTAAGTTTTTTTGGAAAAGCAAGTTTGCAAAACCGATTCCAAACAGAATCATTGCAGCCTCTTCACCAAAGTTTGGGAGCCAATTTAAACCAATCATTTTAATAACCTCCCTTTCTAAATAATGTATAGAACGAATACATCGTACATGCGACAACCAAGCCAACGCAGATGTTCAGTGGCAAAATCAAACCCGCACTGATAATCTTTCCTGGTACCCCTGAAGAAATGATACTTTCCAAATGATTTGCACCCGTAAAGAAAGAATAACTCTTTGCCAGACAATAAAAACTTAGCGCTGCAAAACAAACATACTTATGTGTGTTTTCCGTAAAGAAACGACGCGTCTTTTCGATACCAAAGGCATTTAGGAACAGAATCAATCCTGCTCCCATAATTGCTCCGCCCGAAAAGCCACCACCCGGTGACAAATGTCCATTTACTACGACATAAATACCAAAAATCATAATTAGCGGAAACAGAATAAAGGTTACCTGCTGCAAAATCGTATCGAACCTTTGCTCATATTTTATATCCGCACTGTCCACGCCCTTTTTACGTTTGTCATCACGCATCAAAAGCATCACCACTACCGTAGCCATAAACAATACATTGGATTCCCCAAAGGTATCAAAGGCACGATAGTCCAAAATCATACCCGCCACGATATTTACAGCTCCCGTATCCTGCATGCCATCCTCGACATATTTTTCTACAACCTCATTATGCGCAGGATTATCCGGACTACCAACTGGTGGCAGATAAGAAACCGTTACCACTAACATAAGAATCAATGCGATACAGCACACTACTGCCGCTAACTTATAAAAACGCAGAAAGGCTTTGTATACCCGGTTATTCTCTTTATCATAAATATCACGGAACAGTTTTTCCTGATCCTTCTTATGTCTTTGTTTTAACTTTTCATTTACGCCGAGTTCTTCCTGGCGTTTCATTTCTAAAATCCCTACATAAAGATCCACATCGCCCTTCATCCATTGCTTGATACGATAGGATTTTTTCTGATTCAATTCCTCTTGTGGAAGCTGTCTACTCATCTTTTACATCCTCCTCCATGGCACGAATCTTCTTTAACGTCACAAAGAACAGTAAACTGGTAACACCAGCACCTACCGCTGCCTCGGTAATCGCCAAATCTGGTGATTCCAAAAGTATCCAGATGACCGACATCATCAAACTATAGGACATAAAAATCAAAATCGAATTCATAAGCTTTTTGGAGAAACTTACGGCAATAGCACAAGCCACTAACCCAAACAATAAAATCATCTCAAAAATTTTTATCATTTATGATTCCTCCTCAATTTTGCAATATTTTTCTAATTCATCATTTGTCGTCACTTCCATACGCGAAATCAGGTGCGAAGAAACTGGAGATGCCAGCCACAAAAATGCAACGATAAGCGCAATCTTTAGGGATGTAAATCCCCAGCCAAACAAGAACATCGTTCCAATCAGACAAAGCGAAATCCCCATGGTATCTCCCATGCCTGCTGCATGCATACGATTTAATATGTATTTGAATTTATATACGCCGATTAACTGAACCACAAATACGAGAAGCCCCATAAGAATGAATGCGACTCCTAAAATAAAACGAATCCATTCCATATTAGTTCTCCTCCTTTTCCTTTTCTTTTTTCGCCTTCTGCTCCAGATATACCCCTGTATATACCTTTGTCAGAACAACTACCGCCAAAAAACTTATCATGGCATAAATCAGTGCGATATCTGCTAGATACCCTTCCTCCATAATGACACCAAGAATTACGATAATGCACATAATCATGGTTCCCATCATGTTTACAGAAACCAGTCGGTCTGCCATTCTCGGTCCAATCACCGCGCGAATAAGACATAAAACCAGCATAATTGCCAAAACGATCAAAATAATATGAAAAATCCATTCAAACTCTTGTACTAATGCCATCTTTATGCCTCCTCATCTAATTTCTTAAGGGCCTTTTCGAAATCCGAATTCTCCAATCCCTCTGCCAAACTCGTATCCAGACAATGAATCGTATATTCATCCCCTTCCAAAGAAACCGTAATCGTACCCGGAGTCAATGTAATGGAGTTTGCCAAAAGCATTCGGGTAAAATCTGACTTTAAACTCGTGCGAAACTTCACAATGATAGGTTCCATCTCTTCTTCTACTGTTAATATTCTTGGAATAATCGCAAGATTTGCTTTGATGATTTCACGGATCAACAACACAACGTATGCAAGAAACCAAATGGATTTTTTATAAACATTTTTCTCTTTCTGCAAGCTATAGTCCATAAATTTGCACATAAATGCAAGCATAGCAGCAGCGATAACCACGCCAAAAATCAATATTTCCAACGTGATATTGCCGTTAAAAATAATCCACGCCAATAAGAATAATAGATACATATGTAAATCCCCCAATACATAAGTCTTCCGCCCTGGGATAGACTTACCCTTATAATATCTTCATTCTATCACAAGAACGGTTTTTTGCCTATGAAATTCACTTCTTTTTATGCAATTTTCTGTAAATTTATACAGAATTAAACCGTCTAGTTTTTATCTGTCTGCGCAGGGTTATCTATGAGATCTCCCTCCTTCGAAAAACGCGAGCCGTGACAGGCGCAGTCCCAGCTTTGCTCTTCCTCATTCCAATGCAATGCACATCCCATATGCGTACATTTTTGTCCTTTTTTCGCAAAAACACCGCACACCAATCCGACGATGCTTTCCCATACATCCACAAGGAAATTTTTATATCCTGCTCTTATCAACAGTCGTTGTGGGGAAAACACCTTTTCATATGGATTTTTCTTCCCAACAATCTGGTCACTTATAATCATCGCGGAAACCATCGCAGTGGTCATTCCCCATTTTTGAAAACCTGTAGCCACATACCAATTCTCATGTTTCATTGAAAATCTGCCAATAAACGGAATTCCATCATGCGGCATGCAATCCTGTGCCGCCCAATGAGCCGTTTCTGTGGCGTTTGGATAATGCTTTTTTATTTGTTCCCTTAGATAACAGAAACCGCCCATTTTCTTTCCAGTCCGATGTGAGCCCCCACCTACGATAAGTTTTCCATCTGCGTGGCGAAACGATAGTCCATCCCGGTCAATCCCATAATACATACCATCCAATCGTTCCGGCACCGATCCCCCCTCT
>JAGBEZ010000085.1 GCA_017936725.1 Agathobacter sp. | reverse complement strand
GGTGTAATAACAATATCCACCTTGGTTTTGCCGGATACCAAGCGTCCCATATAAATGCCTGCCAAAGCCGCAATAAACGCGCCTAAAGGCTCTCCAGGACCCGCATAGACAATATTCCCGTCTACTAATACGCTACCCGCTAGAATCTTGCTGGCAAACGCACCCACCATACCACAAGTAGCCGCTGACATAATTACCAAAGGGCTTTCTTTAAAACGTACTGCAACACCGCATCCGATTCCTACACCAGTTACACTGGCTGCCATCTTACCAATTATATAAAGCAAGCTTCCGATTGTCCCTGGAATCAGAGTTCCAATCTGCTGAATAATCGTTCCAATAATCAGCGTGGCGAACAACCCAGTTGCCATCCCGCTTAAACCTTCAATAAAAATCTCATTTGCAATCTTCTTAACACTTTTCATATCGTATCTTTTTCCTCGCTTATTCTGTGATGACCATATTCGGCCACACTTTTTCAATCAAAGCATCTTCATAATGCAAATCCAGAAATTCCTCCATCACATTGTTCGCTTCGATTCCTTCCCGTCTCTGCGTATATCTTACCATAGCCATCGCAGAAAGCAAGGCATTACATATCATAAACACAACTAATACCCAGGTAATAATCTTTCCTTGTAAAGCAGGAAGTTTTTCAATAAGCATGCTCATTTTTGGATATATCAACTTAATCCAAACGACAGATAGAATTCCCCAGAATCCCATATACAAGAGATTCGTACGGCCTCCGATATTAAATGGCATCCAGCTATAATCCCAGAAGACTGTACCCAGCACGATTTCTGTAAACAAACTACAGGCATACTCATATACGCCGCCAATCAAAGCACCAATGAAGAAGATGTATCGATCTGGCTTTTCGGCAAATTTCGACAATACCACCGTAAGCACGACTGCGCCAATGCCCCACACAATACTAAATGGACCATACAACACACTCGAACGGCTCATCCACGTCCCGCCAACTGCCCAACAGTAAATCGTTTCAATGACATCACCTAAAAGGGCAGATACCAAAAACACCCAGATAATTTTATCCAGACAGACGCCTTTGGCAAATACATATTTCCCTTTATTTTCTGGTTCGTCCTCAATATTCGGATATGCTTTGTTTAATCTGTCCCAAATCTTTTCATAAATGCTTCCGTTTAAATTGCTTTGGTACTCCTGTGACTTCTGTTGATATTCGTTTATTTTTCTATTTCCACGATTCCTACTCATACTATAGAGTGTAATCAGGAAATCTAAAATTATTACTCCGCCTAAGATTCCACAAGTAGTTTTAAGAACAATTTCTGGAATCATATGTATCAGCAAATACACAAATGGGTGACCCAGTTCCACCATTCCGCATAAACCAACGCTAAATAATACTGCAACGACCAGATTCATCCATTCTCCATTATACGGAGTGATATCCTCATACTTTAATAGCATGCGATTACAGATTCTAGCGGTGACGAATTCTGAAATTGATTGAAGCGTTACAAAAACAACAAAAGCCGCCACAAATTTAAATAATGGATGACCGTTCAGATTTGCCCATAGCAAAATCAAAACATCCATCATAACACCATACATCGTGCAAAGTGGCAGATTCACAAAGCCTCTATTTCGAAAACGCCTGTCTTTGATTGCAATAATTCCCACTTCTACTACCCATCCTATAAAAGAATATAGAATAAAATATGCAATCAGTTCTAAACCTGTGTATGTCATATATTACCTCTTTTCTCAAAATCCCCGGCAATCATTAGATTGTCGGGGATTGCATATTACTCATATAAACTATTACATACGATCGTGGAAGGTACGGCTAATAACTTCACGCTGCTGTGCTTTTGAAAGCTTGTTGAAGTTTACTGCGTAACCGGATACACGAATCGTGAGGTTTGGATAAGCCTCAGGATCTTCATAAGCTTTCTCAAGTGTTTCACGATTCATTACGTTTACGTTAATGTGATGTGCATTCTTAGAGAAGTAAGCATCTAAGATAGCTACTAAGTTATCTACTCTTTCTTCCTCTGTTTTGCCTAATGCTGCAGGTGTGATAGAGAAGGTGTTGGATACCCCATCACGACAGTCATCATAGCTAATTTTTGCAACCGAACTAAGAGATGCAATCGCACCGTTTTCTTCACGATTGTGCATTGGATTTGCACCTGGAGCGAATGCTTCACCAGCTTTACGTCCATCTGGAGTAGAAGCCGTGTTCTTTCCGTACATTACGTTCGAAGTGATTGTAAGAACAGAAAGTGTGTGCTCTGCATTACGATAAGTTGGAGTCTTACGAAGCTCTGTGATAACCTTATGTGTCATGTCTTTTGCGATTAAGTCTACGCGGTCATCATCATTACCAAATTTAGGGAATTCTCCAGTTGTTTCGAACTCTGTGATAAATCCGTTTTCGTCTTTGATTGGTTTTACATTAGCATATTTGATTGCACTTAATGAGTCTGCTACTACAGAAAGTCCTGCTACACCAAATGCCATGAAACGATGAACCTGTGTATCATGTAAAGCCATCTGTGTCTTTTCGTAAGCATATTTATCATGCATGTAGTGGATTACGTTCATTGTGTTTACGTAGAGGTTTGATAACCATTCTACATAAATGTTATAACGCTCCATAACTGCGTCAAAATCTAATTTCTCCACATCCATAACTGGCATCTGAGGTCCGATATGAATCTGGCTAGAAGTATCATAACCACCGTTTAAGGCGATGAGTAAAAGTTTTGGCAAGTTACAACGCGCACCAAAGAACTGCATCTGTTTACCAACCTTCATTGCGGATACACAACAAGCAATCGCATAGTCATCACCGTAGATTGGACGCATTAAATCGTCGTTTTCATACTGGATAGAGTCTGTATCCTTAGAAACCTTTGCACAGAACTTCTTGAAGCCTTCTGGAAGCTGTGTAGACCAAAGTACGGTAAGGTTTGGTTCTGGTGAAGAACCCAGTGTATAAAGTGTATTTAAGATACGGAATGAGTTCTTGGTAACAAGTGTTCTTCCGTCTTCACCCATACCACCAACGGCTTCTGTAATCCACATTGGATCGCCGCCAAAGAGTTCGTTGTATTCTGGTGTACGAAGGTGACGTGCCATACGAAGTTTGATTACGAAATCATCCATAAGCTCCTGGGCTGTCTCTTCCGTAAGAATGCCGTTTGCAATATCTCTTTCAATATAAATGTCAAAGAATGTCGCTACACGGCCAAGTGACATTGCTGCACCATTCTGTTCCTTAATTGATGCAAGATATGCAAAGTAGGTCCACTGAATGGCTTCACGAGCATTTTCCGCTGGATGGCTGATGTCATAGCCATACATGGTAGCCATTTCTTTCATATATGTAAGGAAGGTAATCTGCTGGAAAAGTTCTTCTGATAAACGCACCTCTTCTGCGCTGAAATTACCTTTTTCAAGTGCCTTTTTGTCTTTTTTCTTTTCTTCGATTAATTTATCGATACCATAAAGAGCAACACGACGATAGTCACCAATGATACGTCCACGGCCGTATGCATCTGGAAGACCTGTGATAACGTGACATTTACGTGCGTTACGCATTTCTTCTGTATATCCACGGAATACACCATCGTTGTGTGTCGTTCTGTAACGGAATTCATCTTCAATCTTGTCGCTGAGCTTATATCCATATGCCTGACATGCCTGACGAGCCATACGAATACCGCCAAAAGGATTTACCCCACGTTTCAGTGGACGATTGGTCTGTAAACCTACGATAAGTTCGTTTTCTTTATCAATATATCCTGGTGCATATGCGGTAAGTGAAGATACGGTCGTCGTATCGATGTCTAATACACCACCATACTGTCTTTCTAATTTAAAAAGGCTGTTTACCTTTTTCATCATGTCATTGGTACGTTCTGTTGCTCCTGCTAAGAAGCTATCATCGCCTTCATAAGGCTTGTAGTTCTGCTGAATGAAGTCACGCACATTGATTTCATTCTGCCATGCACCTGATTTAAATCCATTCCAATTCTTGTGTTCCATTGTTTTTTCCTCCTTCTGTAAGAGTTGCTTTCTAGATATAGAAAAGGCAACTCAGTATTGTACCAAGTTGCCCAGACGGTCGGCTAAAAATTATCCTCTCACACTCCCCCGCGGTTTCCCGCGTTATCCGTCAGTTATGTAAGAGCTTGCCTTTATGATAGCCCAATATATTTCAGTTGTCAATATTGTATTCTTATGTTTTTTAACAAAAACATGTGGTGCAATTTGTTTATAACCACTATATCTTGTGTTTTTGCGTGTGTGCTAACGTTTGTTTCTAATTTAGCACAATCACTTTTCCTCTTCTTTTACTTCTACGCAATTTACAAGAATTCCTTTGTTTCGCAAAATCAGTTTGTTTACCTCAGCGCCTAACAATAAAATAATCACACTTACATAAACCCACAGCATCAATAAGCACACCGCTGTCAAACTGCCATAAATCGCAGATGCACTTGGAAAATAATGTATGTACAGTGTAAATCCATAAGAAAACAACATCCAGCACACGGTAGTAAATACCGCCCCAGGAAGATGCTGTTCAATTCTCTCTTTCCACTTTACTTTTCCTATTTTTCCTACAAAGGCATAGATAATGGTAAAGCCTGCGCACATCATCACAAACAGAATTGGCGTACTTAGATATACAATGACATCATAAAGCAATTGTGCATTTAGCATTTCCGCTATTACCGCACCAAAAACAGAGAACACCATGTTTGCAAGTAATACGACAATTAGGATAATCGTACTAACGAGCGACTTCAACTGCTGCTTAATGAATCCTTTTGATGGTTTTTCATGATACACTCGCTCCAATCCCACGCGAATAGAATCCGCACCTCTAGATGCTGTCCAAAGAGCAATTACCGCTGAAATTGACAGAAGTGACACCTTCTGTGTCGCAAAAAGCTGGTCGATAAGTGCATGTACAAAGCCTTCTATCTCTACAGGCAATTCATAAGCCTCGAAAATACTGTAAATATCTGCTGGTATAAAGAAACTTAATACCGATATCAATAAGCAGACAAATGGTATTATCGACACAATTACGAAATACGATGCCTGTGCCGCATAAAGCATGACTCGGTCGCGGTCGGTGGACGCTATTAACTTTTTTGTGTATGTAATCAGTTTCTTCATCATATTAATCTTTCGCCTATACATAAATACTTGTTATTGAATGTATTATACCACAATTTACACATATAGAAAATGGGCAGTTTTTACTACCCATTTATTTACAAACTATGCTATTTTCTTGCGTTGGAAATACAACACTATGGTTGCTATAATTTCTACGAGATACGTAATTGTAAAGAGTGGATTGATAAGGTCATTGATTACTACATCTTCGTGTCTCAAATCCTGACTGGTATACACCGTAATCGGCATGTCCTCGCCCTCTTCATAAGGGGCTGTGCCATATCGAATTTCATGTACTCCTTCATTTCGATTTATATAAGTAAACAGTACCTCTCCGTTCTCGTCTCTTACCGTTTCTGTCAGATATAGACGCTCGTATTCTTCTCGTGTGATGACATTTCCATCCTCATCAAAATATTCTTCCATCACATATTCATCATCGATATTTTCTGTATACGTTTCATCATAAGAATCGCCATACATCAGGTCTTCTTCCGACACTTCTCTCTCCATATACTCGATAAAATCTTCATAATGGTAAAAAGTTGTTCCTTCTACGAAAGGATGAAATTCATTTATCACCCCTAGCGTAACCATGTGTATAACTGCTGTAATAACCAATACGATTGCAATCACACGCAGGTATTTTAACTTTCGCTTTGTACTTTTCTTTTCTTCTTCTGTTGGAGAGAATTTCTTTGCCAAAACAAGCCACCAAAGTAGAACTCCAATCACAATGCAGATGATTGCTTTTGGCAGTCCTGATAGCATCCACGCATCAAAGTTTAGACCGACATAAGCATCATAAACATCCGTTACAAAAGGTAGGGTTAAGAAAAAGACTGCCACAATGCCTAATACCGTTCCATAGCACCAACGAACAATATCTTTTTTGCAGGTAGAAAGTGCTACCTCATCTGCTTCTTCTATCTGAATCGCCTGCATACTCTGGAGCAATGCAATCCCAATTACCACAACTGCTGCCAAATAACATATCGTTCCAAGAAAAAATCCAAGACTTGCTTGATAAAAACCGAAATTAAATGTCATAGCCATTATCAAACCGACCCCTGCAATTCCACCAGAAACCAAACAATACATCTGAAATTTATTTCTCGCCTTATCCAGTAGCATCACAATCTGTTTCTTTCCTTTTTCGCTCGCTGGACTATTTGTTGACTCTTGACGTGTCGCTCTTTCTCCTCTTAATATCTCATCGGAAGTCACACCAAATATTTCTGCTATCACCGGTATCAGGCTAAGATCTGGTGCACTTTCATCTCGTTCCCATCGGCTTACTGCTTTATCAGATACATTTAATTGTTCTGCCAATTCTCTTTGCGTCATTCCATTCGCTTTGCGGAGTGCTGCGATAAACTGACCTATCGTTTTCTTTTCCATAAATAAGTCCTCCATGTCTTTTGATGGCTCAATTCTATCCTTCCGAGAGAAAGAATCCCACCCCAAAGACCGTGAATCTCTCTCGCAGTGCGAGAATTTATAAAGATGAATCCTTGAGTTATCTATTTCTTTTGCCTTTTATAATGGCACGAATTGTTAAAGCAGTCATTACAAAAAACAAAATCCAAAACAGGCATAGCACCATTATTGCCATAAGCCCTGCTCCGTGAATACTAAACATGGCTACAGACAAAATCAATATCGTAAACCAACCGCATACAATTCCAGGATGCTTTTTCGCCACGAGGAAAATTACACCATATATTGCCAGGCATAAACACAGCAACGAGATTGTTTCAGAGAATAGCAACATCAATACCACACCCAAAAGCCCAAAGCCTAAAAGCATGAAACCAACAATATGATTCGTATTATGCTCGTTTTTTGGGCTAACATAAGTTGTTTGGGGTTCACTTGTTTCCTCTGTATTCTTTTCCGGAATAGTATCTGATTTAACAAGTTCATCCATTGTAATATGGAACAGTTCGCTCATCATAATGAGCTTATCTAACTCAGGAACGCTTGCTCCCGTTTCCCACTTGGAAACAGACTGTCTAGAGACATTCAATTTCTCTGCCAAGTCTCCTTGTGACATTTTATGTAATGTTCTTAATGAAATAATTTTTTCTCCGAGTGTCATATCACACGCCTCCTTTTTGCGCATATTGTAGCAAATGCTTGGCCGAAATACGACCAAGCATACCTTGCAATTTTAGCAACTGGCAGTTGCACTTTTAAAAATACGGCAATCTGGTGACAAATGCCTATTATATTATCTGTTTGCGAATGTCTCTATTTTACCTTGATATCTTTCATCGTCATATATGATTTCACCTACCGCTGGCACGCGAATGGTTCCAGATAACGGATTTTTGATGCTGATAACAGGCGTGGTAATCGTCGCATCCACCTCTGATTTCTCAAAGCATAAATCTGCGTCTACGAGTTCGCAGTCAATCAATTTTAATCCTTTGCAATAGCAAAATGGCTGCGTTCCAGAAATTTTACAATTCTCAAGAGTTAGATTTTCAGAATACCATGCCAGATATTCCCCTTTTACGATGGAATTTCTAACGGTGATGTTTTTCCCATGCCAGAAAGCGTCCTTGGTATCCAATACACAATTTTCAAACACTGCGTTCTCTATATATTGGAAAGAATATTTTCCATGTAATTCCACATCTTTAAAATCCAAATTAGACGAACGCATCATAAAATACTCGCCAGTCACATGAGTGTTTTCCATGCAAATTTTGTCTACTGACCATCCAAATTCTGGTGAAATAATACTACAGTTTCCAATTTTAACATCTGCACATTCACGTAATGCTTTGATTCCGTGGAGTTTGGAATCCAGTATCTCAATATCCTGAGAATACCAAAGAGCCGCTCGACAGTTCTCAGTAAGTTCGGTCTCTTTTATTGTCAATCCTGTATCGTGCCAAAATGGATACCTGAGGTTCCAATAGCAGTTCTCTACAGATATATTTTTACATTCCTTTATCGCGCTTTCACCATCTGCGTGGCCATCAAAGGTACAGTTTCTGAT
>JAGBEZ010000084.1 GCA_017936725.1 Agathobacter sp. | reverse complement strand
GTACTGGAATTCTTTTTCCCAGAGGAGACAAACCATAATATGATTATGGATGTGCTGCATTTTTGGGTGAAGGAATATCATGTGGATGGTTTTCATATGATTGGAGTAAGCATTCCGATTACAAGTATTGTGCAGGATCCGATACTGAGCCGTACAAAGATTTTTATGGAAGATTTTCATGGGCAGTATGATAGCCGACGTAAGTATAAAAATCTATATATTTACAAGGATGAGTATCAGTATGCTGCTCGTCAACTTATCAATCAATACGATTGTGATATTCGTGAGTTTGCAAATCAGCAGAGAAAACAAGGCGAAAACTATGGATATGTAAATTATGTCGCTTCGAATAATGGTTTTACATTAGCCGATTGTTTTATGTACAACGACAAACATAATGAGGCAAATGGCGAAGAGAACCGTGATGGAAATGATTATAATCTTTCCAACAATTTTGGCATAGAGGGTCCAACAAAAAAGAAATTTATAAACGAGCAACGTCGTAATCGTATGCGCATGGCATTTACCATGTTGATGTTTGCACAGGGAGTACCTCTTATTATGGCCGGTGATGAATTTGGAAATACACAGGAAGGTAATAACAATGCCTATTGTCAGGATAACGAGATTGGCTGGGTAAATTGGAGTCAGTTTGCGAAATACAAAGAAGACAGAGAGTTCTTAAAAGAATTGATTGCCTTCCGTAAACAGCATGGCATTATTACCAAGGAAGAGCCATTCCGTTTTAACGATTATCGCACAATGGGTGCTCCAGAGTTTTCTTATCATGGAGAAAATGCATGGATTTCACAGCTTGACCCAGGGCGAAGAAGCCTTGGAATGCTTTACAATGGAGCCTATGCAAAAGAAGGTCAAAGCAGGGAAGATATCTATGTAGGATACAATTTCTATTCGGAAGATGTGAAATTGGCGCTTCCTATTTTGAAGCAAAAGAAATGGATGCTTGCAGGTATGGAACTTGAGGATCAGCAGTTTGTTGTAGTTCCTGCACATAGCATTTGTGTGTTAAAAAGCATAGAGGTTCCAAAAACATTTTCTACAAAGCGCAAAGCGAGAAAGACAAAAGAAGTATAAATAGGAAATAAGAATTATGAAGGTATGGCAGCATTTTCGCACCATTACCGCCCATAAGATTTTAGTATTAAAGGGATGTTTTCGAGTTGGTCTGTACAAACAGGGACTTTTACATGATTTGTCAAAGTACGGACCAACCGAATTTTTGGCGGGGTGCAAATATTACAAAGGATATATGAGTCCGAACAATGCAGAGCGATTCGATAAAGGATATTCCTCTGCGTGGCTTCACCATAAGGGGAAAAATAAGCATCATCTGGAATATTGGATTGATTATGGCGTGGATGCATCCAATGCAAAGAGCGAAGGTACAAAGATGGTTGGCATGAAGATGCCAGTCAAATATGTTGCCGAGATGTTTATTGACCGTGTCTGTGCTTCGAAGAATTATCAGAAAGAAAAGTATACGGATGAAAGCGCTTTGATTTATTATAACAACAGCAAGGAGCACTATATACTGCATCCGGATACGAGAGCATTGCTAGAGTATTTGCTTACCATGATCTGGAAATGCGGAGAAGAAAAAACCTTCACCTTTGTAAAAAACGAGCTTTTAAAAGGGAAGGTTCCTTATGAAAAATCAGAATTAGATTTGCGGAAACATGCACTTTAGGTCTTCTGGAAGAGGAGATGTAAAGTGCATTTCTTTTTTTGTAATTGGATGCACGAAAGTAAGGCTGGCAGAATGAAGAGCCTGCCTTTTGCAATAGGTATAGTCAGGATTGTATAAAAAGTCACCGATAATAGGGTGTCCGATGTATTTTAGGTGTACACGAATCTGATGTGTGCGGCCTGTTTCTAGTCGTAACTCCACAAGAGAAAGATTTTTCTCTTCATCATAGGAGATTCTCTTAAAATGTGTAATGGCACGTTCCCCTTCTTCAAAATTTACACAACGTTCGATGGTAGAATCCGCTACACGTGCAATCGGAGCATTGATGGTGCCATGTTCTGGAAGTTTCCCTTGGCAAATGGCAAGGTAAGTGCGTCGAATGGATTTTGTCGAAATTTGTCGACACAAGATACCAGCACTCAGTAGATGCTTTGCCACCATGGTAAGACCGCTGGTATCGCGGTCAAGTCGGTTTACCGCGCGGAAAGTAAAATCCTGTCCCTGTTCTTTAAAATAGTGCATAAGACCATTCGCAAGTGTTCCTTCATGGTGATTCATGGAAGGATGCACGGGCATGTCAGCGGGTTTATCTAATACCAGAAGGTCATCATCCTCGTAAAGAATCGTTAGTGGTACATAGATAGGCTCGATGCTGCTTGGTGCTACATCCTCCATCAAATGCAGGGAGAGCGTATCCCCCTCAGAAAGCCTTTCGTTTACATAAGCCCAAACGCCATTTCGAAGGATACCTTTCGAAGTTTTTTTGAGCTGAACAATTGCCTGATGTGGAAATTCCTGTGTCTTTAGGAATTGTTCAATGGTTTTATTATGAAATTCGTTTGTTATGATATAGTCTATTTTTCTTTCCATGGTAAGTAGTATAACATTTTTTCTCTGATAGGAAAAGCACGTAAAAGAGTTTCGCATCATAGAATGTAGAAAGTAAGAGTAAAAGGTGCAATGTGAAGGCTTTTTTATCCCCACTTTCTCAGGAAGAGGAAAAGGAATGTCTGACCAAACTAAAGCAAGGTGACGAGAAGGCAAAAGAGGAATTAATATTACACAATATGCGCCTGGTTGCTCATGTGGCAAAAAAATATCAAAATGATGAAGATGAGCTAGAAGACTTGATTTCAATAGGAACGATAGGGCTTCTTAAGGCGGTATCGACCTTTGATTATAATTTTGGAAATCGATTTGCTACATACGCAATTCGGTGTATTGAAAACGAACTGCTGATGCATTTTCGAAAGACCAAAAAGATTAAAATGGAGGTGTCTTTGTATGAACCAGTTGGAACCGATAAGGAAGGAAAGCAGATTCACCTCATGGAAGTGCTTCTTGTAGATGAATTAGATGTGGAAAGCCAGATAGAAATCCGTAGAGACATCGAACTTATAAAAAAGTATTTGGACAAAATTTTAAGTCCAAAGGAAGCACTGATTATACGAAAGCGGTATGGTCTGGACGGAGAACAGGAACAGACACAAAGAGAAATCGCACAGGATATGGGCATTTCCCGTTCTTATGTATCTCGTATTGAGAAAAAGGCGTTAGAAAAATTAAAAAATATGCTGAGCTTGGCATAGATACTTGAAAAAGATGGAATTTGTGGTATTATAATTTCATCTTTTTTTCTTTTTTCAGTACAAATCCCCGTATAATGCAACAAAATATGTATAGTACGATACAAACTGCTATTTTAGAGGGTATTCAAACTCGAAAGGTTCAGGTAGAGGTGGATATCAGTAATGGCATGCCCGCATTTGATATGGTGGGGCATTTGTCGGCAGAGGTAAGAGAGGGAAAGGAGCGCATTCGTATCGCACTCCATAGCATCGGTGTTCTCTTGCCCGCAAAGCGCATTACGATTAATTTGTCACCTGCGCACATCCGCAAAAGTGGTACAGGATTTGATTTACCAATTGCAGTTGCCATCATGCAGTCGTTAGGGTTGGTGACGAGAGAGTCTTGTGAAGGACGCCTCTTTATTGGAGAGTTGGGATTAAACGGACAGATTCTTCCAGTAAATGGAATTTTGCCAGTGGTATCAGATGGTTTTCGAGAAGGAATAAAGGAATTTATTGTTCCTAAGGAAAATGAAAGTGAAGCGAGATTGGTCAAAGAGGCAGGTGTCTTTTCCTTTGAGAACTTACAGGAGGTTTTGGAGTTTTTAAATGGAAAACCATATGTAGAAAAGCCATATAATATAGAAGAAACGGCTACGCTCAAACTTAAGGATTTTAAGGAAGTCTGTGGACAGAAATTTATCAAACGAGCATGTGAGGTAGCTGCTGCAGGCATGCATAATATCCTTCTGGTAGGTCCGCCAGGAGCAGGAAAAACGATGGTGGCGGAAAGACTTTCCACAATTTTACCTCCTTTGACAGAGGAAGAACGTCTCGAACTTTCCAAAATATACAGTGTATGCGGGCTTCTAACGAATAAGAATGCGCTTATTACAGAGCGTCCATTTCGTGCACCACATCATACGATTACGCAGTGTGGATTGACGGGCGGAGGTGCGATACCGAAACCAGGAGAAATCTCGTTAGCACATAACGGTGTCTTGTTTTTGGATGAGTTGCCAGAATTTCAAAAGAATACACTTGAGATTCTACGACAGCCTTTAGAAGAACACGAAATTCATTTGGTGCGTACCAAGGGCGCAACCACGTATCCAGCGAATTTTTTGCTGCTTGCAGCCATGAATCCCTGCAATTGTGGCTATTATCCAGACATGAACAGGTGTCGCTGTTCAGATGGAAATCTACGCAGATATTTTGATAAAGTCTCGCAGCCACTATTAGACCGCATTGATATCTGTGTTGAGGCACCAGCGCTTCGTTATGAGGAATTAACGAAAAAAGAAGGAGAGGAAGAAAGTTCACAGGAAATCCAAAAACGTGTGTTAGCATAGTGTTCATGGCATTTCCTGCATGGCAGAT
>JAGBEZ010000083.1 GCA_017936725.1 Agathobacter sp. | reverse complement strand
GATGTTTCTTCATATAAGCTCCTTTCTTAATTAAGCAGCTGCAAGAATATTTTACATGAAATATGACGGGTTTGCAGAAGTAAATGCAAGTTTGCAAGGTCATATGTAGAGAAAAAGTTGCATTTACTTTTACAATTAAACAAATTTGTTCTAATGACTGTGTCCAGATTATTACCCAGTGAAAATATTAAAATTTAATTGTTGACAAGGAGGAACATTTATACTATTATAAAAACAAGAAAGCAAACAAATGTTCGCGAACAAATGTTTTGATTGCGACAAATGTATGATTAGGAATGAAAAAGAAATCATAAAGGAGAAAAACAGATTATGGCAAGAGAAGATAAATTAAGAGCATTGGATGCAGCAATCGCCCAGATTGAGAAACAGTATGGAAAAGGTTCTGTTATGAAATTAGGCGAAAATGCAGCGAATATGAATGTTGAGACGGTACCTACAGGTTCATTGAGCTTGGATATCGCATTAGGCTTAGGCGGACTTCCAAAGGGACGTATTATAGAGATTTACGGACCAGAATCTTCTGGTAAAACCACAGTAGCCCTTCACTGTGTAGCAGAAGTACAGAAAGCTGGTGGTATTGCAGGTTTCATTGATGCAGAACATGCATTAGACCCTGCTTACGCAAAAAATATAGGTGTAGACATTGATAATCTCTATATTTCACAGCCAGACTGTGGCGAACAGGCATTAGAGATTACAGAAACAATGGTTCGTTCTGGAGCAGTAGACATTGTTATCGTGGACTCAGTAGCTGCTTTGGTTCCTAAGGCTGAAATTGATGGTGATATGGGTGATTCACACGTAGGTTTGCAGGCACGCCTTATGAGCCAGGCACTTCGTAAGCTTACAGGTGTTATCAGCAAGTCCAACTGTATCGTTATCTTTATCAATCAGTTACGTGAGAAGGTAGGCGTTATGTTTGGTAATCCAGAGACTACAACAGGTGGTCGTGCACTGAAATTCTATTCATCTGTACGTTTGGATGTTCGTAGAGTAGAAGCACTCAAACAGGCTGGTGAGGTTATTGGTAACCATACGAGAGTAAAGGTCGTAAAAAATAAAGTAGCTCCACCATTTAAGGAAGCAGAGTTTGATATTATGTTTGGTCAGGGAATCTCTAGAGAAGGAGATATTCTTGATTTAGCTGCAAATGTTGGTATTATCAACAAATCAGGTGCATGGTATGCATATGAAGGAGATAAGATTGGTCAGGGCCGCGAAAATGCAAAGAATTATCTGAGAGAAAATCCAGCCTTCCGTGACATGATTGAAGAAAAAGTACGTGAACACTATTTCTCTCATCCAGAAGATGTAGCAGAGGTGGATCCTTCTAGCGTAGAAGATGACGAATAATTTGAAATGGTAGGTGCTTAGGATGAGTACTGAACAAATACAAGTCATTTCATTTGAAAAATTAGAAAAAGGAAAGCAACGTATTCGTTTTGAAAACGGAGAAAGCTGTGTTCTATATTTTTCGGAGATTCGGGGACTGCATTTAGAGCCCGGTACATACATTTCACATGAGATATATGAGAAAATTCTATGTGAAATTGTAGGGAAGCGAGCGAAGAAAAGAGCTTTACATCTGCTAGAACAGATGGATCGAACAGAACAGCAGCTTCGTGAAAAACTTACAGCGTCCGAATATCCCCAAAGGTGTATCGATGATGCTATCGAATATGTAAAGCATTTTCATTATTTAGATGATGAACGTTATGCACGCACTTTCACAAGATACAAAAAGGACAAGATGAGTCGTCAACAGATTAAACTTAAATTGTTATCGAAAGGGGTAGCAAGGGAACTCATTTCAAATGCTATCGAGGAAGAATATGATACAGATGAATCCGTACAGATTCGTAGTCTACTAGAGAAAAAGCGTTTCTCTAGTGACAATTCAGATGAGGGTGAATTTCGTCGCACGTATAATTATTTGCTCCGACGAGGATTTCGAAGCAATGATATTTTAAAAGAAATGAAACGCACGGGAACAGACTGGTTTTAGCCAGTCTGTTTTACTAGATATTGGACTTGACATCTCTCGTGAAAGAGTATAAAATCAATATGTTGTAAACTATGAACATGTAAAAGCACACTATGGTGTTATTGTATAGCGTGATTTTATCTTTATATGTACAATGAAAATTAAATAAAGGAGGTGCTCCTGTATGGATCCAATTCTTGTTGTAGTGATTTGTATAGTCGTTGCTGCGATTACAGGTGGAATTGTTTGGGTTGCTTCTACGAATTATCACAGAAATTCAGCAAAATCCAAAATCGGTAACGCAGAAGAACGTGCTAGAGAAATCATTGATGATGCAGTAAAGACCGCAGAAACCAAGAAACGTGAATCTTTGCTTGAGATTAAAGAAGAGTCTATTCGTGCTAAGAATGAACTCGACAAAGAAATCAAAGAGCGTAGAAAAGAGATTCAGCGTAATGAGAGCCGTATTGTTCAGAAAGAAGAAAACCTGGACAAAAAGCTTGAAGCAATGGAAAAACGCGAAGCGAACTTTACAGCAAAAGAAGAAGAATTAAACAAACAGAAGGCAGAAATTGCTGCTTTAAATGAACAGCGCATACAGGAACTAGAAAGAATCTCTGGATTAACCTCCGAACAAGCAAAAGAATATCTTTTGAAGACCATTGAAGAAGATGTTAAACTTGATACTGCAAAATTAATCAAAGAATTAGAAAACAAAGCAAAAGAAGAAGCTGCGAAGAAAGCAAAAGATTGTGTCGTTACAGCAATTCAGAAATGTGCGGCAGATCATGTGACAGAAACTACAATTTCTGTAGTACAGCTTCCAAATGACGAAATGAAAGGACGTATCATTGGTAGAGAAGGACGTAATATTCGTACACTCGAAACAATGACAGGTGTTGATTTAATTATCGACGATACACCAGAAGCAGTTATCCTTTCAAGCTTCGACCCAATTCGTAGAGAAGTTGCTCGTATTGCTTTGGAAAAATTAGTTGTAGATGGCCGTATTCACCCAGCTCGTATCGAAGAAATGGTAGAAAAAGCTCAAAAAGAAGTTGAAGTCATGATTCGTGAAGAAGGTGAAGCAGCTGCCCTCGAAGTAGGCATTCATGGATTACATCCTGAACTGATTCGCTTACTTGGTAAGATGAAATTTAGAACAAGCTACGGACAGAATGCACTTAAGCATTCGATTGAAGTTGCTCAGTTGGCAGGTTTACTTGCGGCTGAGATTGGTGAAGATGTACGTATCGCAAAGAGAGCAGGTTTATTACATGATATTGGTAAATCTGTTGACCACGATATGGAAGGTTCACACATTCAGCTTGGTGTCGAATTGTGTAAAAAATATAAAGAGTCTGCCCTTGTGATTAATGCAGTAGAATCACATCACGGCGACGTAGAACCAACTTCTCTTATTGCATGTCTTGTACAAGCGGCTGATACCATCAGTGCAGCTAGACCAGGTGCTAGAAGAGAAACCTTGGAAACATATTCTAACCGTCTCAAACAGTTAGAAGACATCTCAAATGGTTATAAGGGAGTAGAAAAATCTTTTGCTATCCAGGCGGGTAGAGAGATTCGTATTATGGTAGTTCCTGAACAGATTAGCGATGCGGACATGATTCTTATGGCTCGTGATATTTCAAAACAGATTGAAGCTGAACTTGATTATCCAGGTCAGATTAAGGTAAATGTCATTCGTGAATCTCGCGTAGTAGATTACGCAAAATAAGTTTTAGTTTTTCAAAGACAAAGGCCGAAAATCTTATGATTGAATGTAAAATCAAGGATTTTTGGCCTTTTTAATTTTGCGATATATTTAGTATAACCGTGATACCACAATATTCCATAAAAGCTTTTTGTGTTATTAGTGGAAATCAAAGAAAAAATATGCTAAAATAAAAAAACTTAATTTATTATTATAAAATAGTAATAAAAAAGGAAAAGAAAAGAGGGTAGAACATGGAAAATAAAAATGAATTTAAACCATATATTCCGGCAGAAAAAGTCACGCCGGAGCTTACAGTGACCTCCATTGTGATAGGAATTATACTTGCTGTTATTTTTGGTGCGGCGAATGCATACTTAGGACTTCGTGTTGGTATGACAGTGTCAGCATCTATTCCTGCAGCGGTTATCTCTATGGGAGTGATTCGTATCATTATGAAGAAGAACTCCATCTTGGAGAGTAATATTGTTCAGACAGGTGGTTCTGCAGGAGAATCGGTTGCGGCAGGTGCAATATTTACATTGCCTGCATTGTTCCTGTGGGCATCTGAAGGTGTGATGGACAAACCAAGTATTGTGGAGATTACCACGATAGCACTTCTTGGAGGATTGCTTGGTGTATTCTTTATGGTACCACTTAGAAATGCGTTGATTGTTAAAGAACATGGAACGTTGCCTTATCCAGAAGGACAGGCATGCGCAGAGGTTCTTTTGGCAGGTGAAGAAGGCGGTGCGAATGCGACTACAGTATTTGCTGGAATGGGCATTGCTGGCGCTTTTAAATTTATTATCGACGGATTAAAACTTGTTCCAAGCGAAGTATCCCTTCGTTTCAAAGGATTTGCAGGTGAAATTGGAACACAGATTTATCCGGCAGTTATGTCTGTTGGTTATATTTGTGGACCAAAAATTTCTTCTTATATGTTTGCCGGAGGTGTAGTAAGTTGGATGGTATTTATTCCACTGATTGTACTTTTTGGCGCGGATACAGTTCTTTATCCAGGAACGGAGTCAATTGCAGATATTTTTGCCGCAGACGGAGCAAGTGGAATCTGGAGTAGTTATATTCGTTATATTGGAGCGGGTGCTCTTGCTGCAGGTGGTATCATCAGCCTTGTAAAATCATTACCGCTTATTATTACTACATTTAAAGATTCTATGAAAAGCATCAAAAATGGTGTAGGAACAACATCTACACTTCGTACCGAACAGGATATCAATATGAAAGTAATCCTTGCAAGTATCCTTGTTCTGATACTGTTGATTTGGTTGCTTCCAGTGATTCCGGTATCCTTCCTTGGTGCGGTAATTGTAGTAGTGTTTGGCTTCTTCTTTGCAACAGTTTCTTCAAGAATGGTAGGCTTAGTTGGTAGTTCGAATAATCCGGTTTCGGGTATGGCAATTGCGACATTACTGATTGCGACTTTGATTCTGAAAATGACAGGAAGCATTGGCACTGGCGGAATGCAGGGTGCGATTGCGATTGGTTCTATTATTTGTATTGTTGCAGCGCTTGCTGGTGACACATCACAGGATTTAAAGACAGGCTATCTTCTTGGTGCGACACCAAAGAAACAGCAGTATGCCGAATTAATCGGTGTAGTAGCTTCGGCGATTGCAATTGGCGGTGTGTTGTATTTGTTGGATTCTGCTTGGGGATTTGGTTCAGAGGAACTCGGTGCACCACAGGCAACTCTTATGAAGATGATTGTAGAAGGTGTTATGGATGGAAATCTTCCATGGGGACTTGTTTTAGTTGGTGTTTGCCTTGCCGTAGTCGTAGAAATCCTTGGACTTCCAGTGCTTCCATTTGCAATTGGTGTATACCTACCAGTACAGTTAAATGCATGTATTATGATCGGTGGATTGATTCGTCTCTTCCTTGACAAAATGAAGCAAAAAGATAAGGATGAAGTAGTAACAGATGGTATTCTTTACTGTTCTGGTATGATTGCCGGTGAAGGTCTTGTGGGAATTGTTCTTGCGATTTTTGCAGTGCTTGGTATTGACGGAATATTTAATTTAAGTGGTATGGTTGCATTTGCATCACCGATTCCAGAACTTTTAAGCCTTTTGGTATTTGCGCTTATGATTCTTTGTTTGCTTAAATTTACAATCTGGAAAAAACGGAAGCAGTAAAAGGGTTTAAAAATATGGCAAAACAGAAACAAGAAATAAATCAAAACTATCTGGAAAACATTCCTGTGAGAAAAGAAGATTTGCGTTGGGAAACGGATGAGAATGGTGTGGTAACGCTTTTTGTCCATAATACGGGTATTATGAAAAAAATTACACAGAAACTTTTAAAGAAACCCGAATATACACAAGTTCATTTAGATGAAAATGGCAGCTTTATCTGGCCGTTAATCGATGGGGAAAGAGATATTGTGGAGTTGGGAGTTTTGGTAAAAGAACATTTCGGTGAGGCGGCAGAGCCTCTAT
>JAGBEZ010000082.1 GCA_017936725.1 Agathobacter sp. | reverse complement strand
ATGAAAGATAACGTTCGTGTGAAAGACCTTACCAAAATGGCACTCTGTGTGGCAATTTTGTGTATAACTTCATATATGATTATCCCTTTGCCGTTTACACCGATTGTGATTGGACTGCAGACGATTATGATAAATTTGATTGCGCTGCTGTTTCAGCCGAAAGAAGCAGGGATGACAGTGCTCATGTATTTGCTAATGGGACTGATAGGCCTACCTGTTTTTTCGGGAGGGACAAGTGGACCTGGAAAACTATTTGGCCCAACGGGTGGATTTTATTTCGGATTCTTATTATCCGTGATTCTAATTAGCTGGTTAAAGGGAAATAAGAATTCTTTTAAGAGATATTGTATGGTCACGATTTTCGTGGGGCTACCTGTGCAGCATCTTTTGGCAGTAATATGGATGAGTGTACAAAGCAATATAAGTCTATCGACGGCTTTTTTATCGGTGTCTTTGCCGTTTATCGTAGGGGATATCTTAAAATGTGTGATTTCTTCCAGTTTAGGCGTTGCGCTAAAGCAACGATTATAGGTGGATTACGTTTAAAAGATTGCATTTTATTTGCGTCTATGTTAAAATCTTCAAGTTGCAGGACAGCGTATCCTGTAACAAAAAGTGAGTTCGAAACCATCCTCACTTGAGCCAGAACGCTCTAAATCAAAACTAAGGAGAGAAATAAATATGAGAAACAAGAAAGTAACGATGATTACCCAGGGGGCTATCATTGCGGCTTTGTATGTGGTACTTACCTTGATTGCAAACGCGATGGGGCTTTCTAATTATGCGATTCAAGTCCGTTTTTCGGAGGCACTGTGTATTCTGCCGTATTTTACGTTTGCTGCAGTTCCAGGCTTAACGGTTGGATGCTTGATTGCAAATATTATGACAGGAGCCCTTGTATGGGATGTCTTTTTTGGAAGTCTTGCTACTTTAATTGGAGCAGTCGGAACCTATCTTTTGCGTAAGCATAAGGTACTTATGTTTTTCCCACCAATACTGGCAAATATGATTATCGTCCCATTTGTCCTACGTTATGGATATGGCTTTACCTGGATGTTTCATGATGTGGAGTGGAGTATCCCATATTTTGCCCTTACCGTTGGAATTGGTGAAATTATCTCGGTGGGGATTTTTGGAAGTGTATTGTTAAAGGCATTGCTTCCATACAAGACGATACTATTTTCCAGTGATAAATAAGATGAATGATAATTTGAAAAGAAGAAAAAATAGGAGGTTGTTATGAAAAAATTACTTGATTTAATTTCAGAGGAAGTAACCAAAGCATTCGTAGCAGGTGGCTATGATGAGAAATATGGCAGGGTTACGCTTTCCAACAGACCTGACCTTTGTGAATATCAGTGTAATGGTGCCATGGCAGCTGCTAAAGAATACAAATGTGCGCCATTTATGATTTCGGACAAGATTGCAGAACTTTTATCTGGAAATGAAATGTTTGCAATGGTAGAGTCCGTAAAACCAGGTTTCTTAAACCTTAAAATCAACGAAAACTACTTAGCAAATTACATGAATGCGATGCAGGCAGATGAAGACCGTTTTGGATGTGAAAAGGTAGAAAATCCAAAGACGATTATGATTGACTACGGCGGACCAAACGTTGCTAAGCCACTTCATGTAGGACATCTTCGTTCTGCAATTATCGGTGAAAGTGTAAAACGTATTGGTAAATTCGTGGGTCACAATATGATTGGTGACGTTCATCTCGGTGACTGGGGTCTTCAGATGGGCCTTATCATTACAGAGCTAAAATTAAGAAAGCCAGAACTTGTCTACTTTGATGAAGCTTATGAAGGAGAATATCCAGAAGAAGCACCATTTACAATTGCAGAATTAGAAGAAATCTATCCAACTGCAAGTGGAAAATCAAAAGAGGACGAGGCCTATAAAGAAGCAGCACTTGCTGCAACCAATGAATTACAGCAGGGCAGAAGGGGATACCGTGCATTACTTGCACACATTCTCAACGTATCTGTAACAGATCTGAAGAAAAACTATCAGAAATTAAACGTAGACTTCGAACTTTGGAAGGGCGAATCTGACGCGCAGCCTTACATTCCAGATATGGTAGCAAAGTTAAAAGAAGGCGGCTTTGCTTATGAAAGCGAAGGCGCATTAGTGGTAGATGTAGCAGAAGAAACCGATACCAAGGAAATCCCTCCTTGTATTATCTTAAAATCAGACGGTGCATCACTTTACAGCACAACCGACCTTGCAACACTTGTAATGCGTATGGAGGATTATAATCCAGAGTCTATTATTTACATTACCGACAAACGTCAGGAACTCCACTTTAAACAGGTATTCCGTTGTGCAAAGAAAACTGGTATCGTAAATCCAGAAACAGAGTTGACACACATCGGTTTTGGTACCATGAACGGAAAAGATGGTAAGCCTTTCAAGACTCGTGATGGTGGTGTAATGCGTCTTGAATATTTATTAGAAGAAATCTACGAAGAAATGCTTAAGAAGATTCTGGAAAACCAGAAGACCAAGGAAAATCTTGATATTTCTATAGAAGAAGCACAGGATACTGCACGTAAGATTGCACTTGCAGCCATCAAATATGGTGATCTTT
>JAGBEZ010000081.1 GCA_017936725.1 Agathobacter sp. | reverse complement strand
ATTTAAACGAGGCGATCTGTTATCGCAATATCGATGAAAAGTTTTGGGGAGGGATTGGCGGATGAAGTATGCGTATTGGTTACATAATATTTCAGGAATCGGAAATGGAAAAATCCGAATGCTTTATCAAGTGGCATCATGCGCGGAAGAAATCTATCATTTGCCACTTTCATTATTAAGAAAAGTGCCAGGAATCACAGAAGAGGACATAAAAGCATTTCAGAAAAGTCAGAAAAAATGGGATGTGGACAAGGAATGGTTTCCCTTATGGAAAAAGGAATTGGATTTGTCTGCTTGGAACAGGAAGAGTTTCCAGAAAAAGTAAGGCATATTCCGAATCCGCCATATGCATTATATTATGTAGGAAAACTTCCATGCGAAACGCGAAAATGTGTGGCCATTGTAGGCGCAAGAGCACGAAGTGCTTATGGAAGTCAAGTGGCTGCGGAATTAGGAAAAGCCTTAGCGCAAAATGGAATACAGGTAATTAGTGGTTTAGCAAGAGGAATTGACCGAGATGCACATCAGGGAGCCATAGATGGGAACGGCGAAACCTTTGCAGTGTTAGGAAACGGAGTCGATATCTGTTATCCAAAGGAAAACAAATATCTTTATCAAACGATGATAGAAACGGGCGGCGTGATTTCGGAGTATCCGCCTGGGACACAGCCGGTAGCAAAACAGTTTCCTGCCAGGAATCGGATTATTGCAGGGTTTTGCGACTGTTTGGTGGTTGTAGAGGCAAGAGAAAAGAGCGGTTCTCTGATTACTGCGGATTTTGCAATGGAACAGGGAAGAGATGTGTATGCGGTTCCAGGACGCATTTCAGATACCTTAAGTCAGGGCTGTAATCGCTTGATAAAACAAGGCGCGGGGGCACTTATCAGCATCGAAGATTTTATGTCTGACTTGGAAGTTTTATCACAAATTCATTATACGCAAATGGATTTTAGAAAAAATTTACTTGAAAAAGATGAAAGCTTGGTGTATAGTTTAACCGATTTTCGTCCTATCGGGGTAGCAACACTCGTGGATAAGACTGGAATCTCTATTTCCAGATTGCTTGAGATATTAAACAAACTAGAAAGTCTGGGATTAATCAAAGAAACATTTACGAATTACTATATTCGAACATTAATAAATCAGTAAAAATAAGGGGCATAAAAATGGCAAAATACCTAGTAATTGTAGAATCTCCTGCAAAAGTAAAGACAATCAAGAAATTTTTGGGCAAAAACTATGAGGTTTTAGCTTCCAATGGTCATGTGCGTGACCTTCCAAAGAGTTCTCTTGGAATTGATGTAGAAGGAGATTTTGAACCAAAATATATTACAATCCGAGGAAAGGGAGATGTGCTTGCGAAACTTCGTAAAGAAGTAAAGAAAGCAGAAAAAATCTATCTTGCAACTGACCCTGACCGTGAAGGAGAGGCAATTTCATGGCATTTGATGTATGCCCTTAAACTAGAAGATAAAGAAGTTTATCGTATTAGCTTTAACGAAATCACAAAAACAGCAGTAAAGGCTGCTCTTAAAAATCCAAGAAAAATCGACATGGATTTAGTAGATGCACAGCAGGCAAGACGTGCCTTAGACCGTATGGTAGGTTATAAGATTAGTCCGCTTCTTTGGGCTAAGGTAAAAAGAGGGCTTTCAGCAGGTCGTGTGCAGTCAGTTGCACTTCGTATCGTCTGCGATAGAGAAGAAGAAATCAGTGCTTTTATTCCAGAGGAATATTGGAGTCTTGAAGTTTCTCTTTTGGCGGAAGGCGAAAAGAAACCAATCGTAGCGAAGCTTGTTTCGAAAGGTAAAGAAAAGATTAATATTACAACACAGGAAGAAATGGATGTTGTGCTTAAAGAATTAGAGGGCAAAAACTATCAGGTTACTTCCGTGAAAAAAGGAGAACGCCGTCAAAAAGCACCGATTCCTTTTACGACCAGTACATTGCAGCAAGAGGCTTCTAAGGCACTTAACTTCCCAATTCAGAAAACGATGCGTATTGCACAGCAGCTTTATGAAGGTGTGGACATCAAAGGGGAAGGCACAGTGGGGCTTATCACTTATTTGAGAACAGACTCTACACGTATTTCAGAAGAAGCAGATGCCGCAGCACATAACTTTGTAGCAGAGCATTATGGCAAGGAATTTGAAGCAGAAACAGCAAATGCAAAGAAAACAACTGGTAAAATCCAGGATGCACACGAAGCGATCCGACCTTCCGATATCAATCGTATCCCATCAGAAATCAAAGATTCGCTTTCGAGAGATCAGTTCCGTCTGTATCAGCTTATTTGGAAGCGTTTTACGGCAAGCCGTATGGCAAATGCAGTATACGAAACCACTACTGTAAATATTGCGGCAGGCGAATACAATTTCCATGTATCGGCATCCAGACTTGCATTTGAAGGTTTTATGTCTGTATACGTAGATGCGGATGAAGAAAAGGTTGGAAAACAGGTTCTTCTCAAGTCTTTGGATGAAAACACAAAACTTACACTAGATGAGTTAGATCCAAAACAACATTTTACCCAGCCACCAGCGCATTATACAGAGGCATCTTTAGTAAAAGCACTTGAAGAGTTAGGAATTGGACGTCCAAGTACGTATTCTCCAACGATTACGACCATTCTGGCTAGAAGATATCTCACAAAAGAGCAGAAAAATCTCTATGTAACGGAAATTGGTGAAGTGGTAAATAACATTATGAAAGAATCTTTCCCAACGATCGTAGATGAGCATTTTACTGCAAATATGGAATCTCTTTTGGACGGTGTCGCAGAAGGTAACGTCAATTGGAAAATGGTGATTTCCAACTTCTATCCAGATTTGGAGAGTGCCGTAGAAAAGGCAGAAAAAGATCTGGAAAAGGTAAAAATCGAAGATGAGGTTTCGGAAGAAATCTGCGAAGAGTGTGGAAGAAACATGGTAATCAAATATGGTCCGCATGGAAAATTTTTAGCTTGTCCAGGTTTCCCAGAGTGTAAGAATACGAAACCATATTTTGAAAAGATTGGAGAGTCTTGTCCAGAATGTGGCAAGGATATCGTGATTAAACGAACTCGAAAGGGCCGTAAGTACTACGGATGTATTGATTATCCAAATTGTGAGTATATGAGCTGGAACAAACCGACAAAACCAGAAGAAATAAAAGAAAAATAAGATATTTTTTGTGCAAATTATTGAATTTTTTGAAAAAATATGATAAAATTTGTATAAAATATATAAAGGCATACGGAGGTACGGGAATGAGTGTCCAGTTGCTAGATAAAACAAGAAAAATCAATAAACTTCTACACAATAAT
>JAGBEZ010000080.1 GCA_017936725.1 Agathobacter sp. | reverse complement strand
CTGTAAGAAAATCATAGAAGCAATACAAGCGTTATATTTAGAGAAAACCTGTTGTAAACGTGCATTTATCCGTGGTGCGTTTATGGCATCTGGGTCTATGACCGATCCAAACAAGGGCTATCATTTTGAAATCGTTTGTCGGACACCAGAGCAGGCAGCAAGACTACAGGAACTTATGAAAGAGTTCGAAACAGAGCCAAAAATCGTGGAAAGAAAGAATTATCACGTGGTATATTTGAAGGAAGGTTCACAGATTGTAGATATGCTCAATGTTATGGAAGCATATGTTTCCTTGATGAACTTAGAAAACGTGCGCATACTAAAGGAAATGCGAAATTCCGTGAATCGTCAGGTGAACTGTGAAGCTGCAAACATCAGCAAAACCGTAAATGCTGCGGTAAAACAAATCGCAGACATAGAGTTGATTATGGAAAAGGAAGGGTTAGATAGTCTTCCAATGCCACTAAGAGAAATGGCTTTGGTTCGTTTGGAACATCCAGAAGCAGCGTTGAAGGATTTGGGGAATTTTATGAATCCACCAGTGGGAAAATCTGGAATCAATCATAGGTTAAGAAAATTAACGGCTATAGCAGACGAGATACGAAAAGGTTAGAAATATGGCAGAGAAGAAACTATTGTTTGTTTTTAATCCTAAGTCAGGCATGGGATTAATCAAAAATCATTTATTAGACATAATTGATGTTATGGTAAAAGCAGGCTATGAACCTACGGTATATCCAACGCAGGCAAGAGGTGACGCTACGAGAAAGGTGCGAGAAGATGGTGCCAAATATGACCGTATTGTCTGTAGTGGCGGCGATGGAACCTTGGATGAAGTGGTTACAGGCATGCGAGAAGCGGACTTGTATGTGCCATTGGGATATATTCCAGCAGGAAGTACCAATGATTTTGCGCGTACGATCGGTATTCCAAATGATATGGTGAAGGCGGCTGAAATCGCGGTTGGGGAGAATATATTCCCATGTGATGTAGGTCAGTTTAACGACGATACATTTATTTATATTGTAGGCTTCGGACTGTTTACAGAGATTTCCTATGAGACTCCACAGGAGCTGAAAAATGTTTTGGGGCATGCGGCATATCTGTTGTCCGCAGCGAAGAGCCTTGCATCAATTCCTAATTATTTGATGCAGGTAGAAGCAAATGGAGAGGTAATTCAGGACAAATTCATTTATGGAATGATTACAAACTCTGTTTCAGTAGGTGGAATTAAAGGGCTGACAGGCAAAAATGTAGAGCTTGATGATGGAGAGTTTGAGGTAACCTTGATAAAAGGGCCAAACAATCCGTTCGAGTTAAATGAAATAGTGGGTTATTTGACAGGAATTATTTCAGAAACACCAATGGTATATCGATTTAAAACTCCACATGTCAATATACGTTCCCGCTCGAGTGTAAAATGGACCATCGATGGCGAAAATGGCGGAGAACACTGGGGTGTAGAAATCATAAATCACCATAAAAAGTTGAATCTTCTTACGCCAAATGCGTAAAACAAAGAAATAATATAACAAATAATGTAAAATTACTTTTATTTTTCTGAAAAATGTACTATAATTATTAGCAATGAAGTTGTATTTATAATGCATTCAAATTTTAAACCTAGGAGGATTATAAAATGTTAGTATCAGCAAAAGAGATGCTTGACAAAGCAAAAGCTGGCCACTATGCAGTTGGACAGTTCAACATCAACAACTTAGAATGGACAAAGGCTATCCTTTTAACAGCACAGGAATTAAACTCTCCAGTTATTCTTGGTGTTTCTGAAGGTGCTGGAAAGTACATGACAGGTTTCAAAACAGTTGCAGCTATGGTTAAGGCTATGGATGAAGAACTTGGAATCACAGTTCCTGTAGCTCTTCACTTAGATCACGGCTCATATGACGGATGCTACAAATGTATCAAGGCTGGTTTCACATCTATCATGTTTGACGGCTCACACTTCTCAATTGAAGAAAACGTTGCTAAGACAAAAGAATTAGTAGCAGTTGCTCATCAGTTAGGACTTTCTATCGAAGCAGAAGTTGGTTCTATCGGTGGAGAAGAAGACGGCGTAATCGGTGCTGGTGAATGTGCAGATCCAGATGAATGTAAAGCAATCGCTGACCTTGGCGTAGATATGCTTGCAGCTGGTATCGGTAACATCCATGGAAAATATCCAGAAAACTGGGCTGGACTTAGCTTCGAAACTCTTGATGCTATCCAGGAAAAGACAGGCACAATGCCATTAGTACTTCACGGTGGTACAGGTATCCCAGAAGACATGATTAAGAAAGCAATCGACCTTGGTGTTGCTAAGATCAATGTTAATACAGAATGTCAGTTATCATTTGCTGCAGCTACACGTGAATACATCGAAGCTGGCAAAGATTTAGCAGGTAAAGGTTTTGACCCACGTAAATTACTTGCTCCTGGTACAGAAGCTATCAAAGCTACTGTAAAAGAAAAAATGGAACTTTTCGGTTCTGTAGGTAAAGCATAAGATAACGTTCAATTAAGAATTAGTGTATCTAAATACTTCGAAACGAGGCATATGTATATATGCCTCGTTTCTTGTTTTCTGGAATCTAACTTTTCTGCACGAAATCGTATTTTTTTCTTTACAGTTGAAAAGAATGGGAGTATATTTACTACATAGGATTGATAAGTTTTGCAACATAACTAATTGATATTTATTAGATATACTTATTATACGGTGAAATCTTATTTGATAAAGAACATATCGAGAAAGGAACAGCCCATGAACGAGAATTTAAAAATCAATGTTTTAGAGATATTTGGAGAAAATGTATTTAATGATTCGGCAATGCAGGCACGCCTTCCGAAGAAGGTGTACAGCAAGCTCCACCAGATTATAGCAGAAGGCGGAGAACTGGATATCGAGACTGCGGACGTAATTGCGCACGAGATGAAGGAGTGGGCAATTGAAAAAGGCGCTACCCATTTTACACATTGGTTTCAGCCTCTTACGGGTGTAACAGCAGAGAAACATGATTCATTTATTACTGCACCTATGGACAATGGGAAAGTACTTATGAGTTTCTCCGGAAAGGAATTGATAAAAGGAGAAGCAGATGCTTCCTCTTTCCCATCGGGCGGATTGCGTGCGACATTTGAAGCACGAGGCTATACCGCGTGGGATTGTACGTCACCAGCGTTTGTTCGACAGGATGCAGGTGGTGCAACACTTTGTATTCCAACCGCATTTTGTTCCTATACAGGAGAGGCATTAGACCAGAAGACACCACTGCTTCGTTCGATGCAGGCAGTTGGAGAACAGTCCCTTCGTTTGATTCGCTTATTTGGAAATACTACCTCAAAGAAGGTGACACCTTCGGTTGGACCAGAGCAGGAATATTTCCTTGTAGATAGAGAAAAGTATTTAAAGAGAAAAGACCTGGTGTTTACAGGACGTACTCTTTTTGGCGCAATGCCACCAAAAGGACAGGAAATGGACGACCATTATTTTGGTTCTATTCGTGAACGTATTGCGGCATATATGAAGGATGTAGACGTAGAGCTTTGGAAGCTCGGCGTAACCTCCAAAACAGAGCATAATGAAGCGGCTCCAGCACAGCATGAAATGGCGCCAATCTATGCAGAGTGTAACGTAGCAGTAGACCACAACCAGTTGGTTATGGAAACCTTAAAGAAGGTGGCAGGACGTCATGGATTGCAGTGTTTATTGCATGAAAAGCCATTTGCAGGTGTAAATGGTTCTGGTAAGCACAATAACTGGTCACTTACCACAGATGATGGCATTAACCTCTTAGACCCAGGCAAGCATCCACATGAAAACGTGCAGTTTCACCTTGTGTTAGCGTGTGTATTAAAAGCAGTGGACAAGCATGCAGGTCTGCTTCGTGCATCTGCAGCGGATGTTGGAAACGACCACCGTTTGGGTGCACACGAAGCTCCTCCAGCGATTATTTCTGTATATTTGGGAGAACAGTTAGAGGATATCCTTGCACAGTATATCGAGAAGGGTGCTGCTACTCGTAGTATCAAAGGAAAAGGACTTTCGACTGGCGTAAAGACACTTCCAGATTTCCGAAAGGATGCTGCAGATAGAAATCGTACTTCTCCATTTGCATTTACTGGAAATAAATTTGAGTTCCGTATGGTAGGTTCACAGGATTCCGTTGCACAGTCAAATGTGGTATTGAATACAATCATAGCAGAAGCATTTGCAGAAGCCTGTGATGTATTAGAGCAGGCAGAAGACTTTGATGCTGCTGTACATGGTTTGATTCAGGAATATGCACAGGAACATGAACGCATTATCTTTAATGGTGATGGATATTCAGAAGAGTGGGTAGAAGAAGCTGCAAGACGTGGTCTTCCAAATCTTCAGTGCATGGTAGATGCGATACCAGAATATGTGGCTCCGGCTTCCGTGGAATTATTTGAAAAGTTTGGAGTATTCAGTAGAAGTGAATTAGAATCGCGTATGGAAATCGAATACGAAATCTATGCAAAGACACTGAACATCGAAGCAAAAGCTATGATTGACATCGCAACGAAACAGATTATTCCAGCGGTTATCCGTTACACCACTGTGTTAGCAGATAGTATCAATTCTGTTAAGGCTGCATGCCCAGACGTTCCTGTTAGCGTTCAAACTTCACTGCTAAAAGAAACCTCACAGTGTCTGGAAGAAACAAAGATTGCTATGATTAAATTACAGGAAGTTACAGAAAAGGCATTCCAAATGGAACGAGGAGAAGCACAGGCTCGCTACTATAGAGATGAAGTAAACGAGGCTATGGTAGCACTTCGCCAGCCAGTAGATAAACTCGAAATGATTGTCGACAAATCTATGTGGCCAATGCCATCCTATGGAGACCTTATTTTTGAGGTATAACCCCTAAATAAATAAAACAAAACTTTGGCTGCTGCAAATGGAGATTTGTAGCAGCCAAGTTTTTGTTTTTTAATTTACTAAATCTAAAAGGTTATCAAGGAGGTTCTCATCGGGCTTTTCTTCCTTGTCTTCATTCTCGTCATCTTCCTGTTCAGGATCAGGTGTATTTTGAGTTCCTGTAGCCTGATGTGTACAGATGGTAGAGAGGAATTCCTCGGTAGCAATATATGGTCCATCCTGTGTAGCTGGGTCAGCACCAATAATAAATACTTTCTTTACAATGCCAGATGCTGGACAATTTGCATTTGCGATTTTTCCAGTTTCGGAGCAGATGTCCAAAGCAACATGGTGATCGCAGGTTGCTGTAGGAACAGTACCATTTGCGAAGTATTCTTCATATACAGAATTGCCCTTCTGGCAGGATTCACATGCTCCAGCCAAAGGAAGTAATCCAGAGTCCTTACAAACGATTGCAGTAGAAATAGAAGATGGCGTCTCAAAATCTTTATATTCTAAGTCCGCGTGGATACGCTTCATAGATTGACGCCAGATGTTTCTTGCATACGTACATAAGCTACCATTCTGGATAGAGTTGTCATCATTTCCGCCCCAAACAACAGCAGTATAATATGGTGTGTAACCAGCAAACAAGGAGTCGCGGTTATTGGTTGTAGTACCCGTTTTTCCAGCCTGTGCCATGCTGCTTCCAAAGTGTGCTCTGGTACCAGTACCAGAAGTCATTACGTCCTGCATTGCGCTTGTTAATAACCAAGCAGTTTCTTCGCTAAGAACCGTACGTTTTTCTTGTTCGGTATTGTCTAAAATCAAATTTCCTTCGTGGTCATAAACTGCAGAATAGAAACTTGGTTCGATATATTCGCCGTGGTTTGCAATTGTGGCATAAGCAGCTGTAAGTTCTAAGTTTTTAACACCTTTTGTTAATCCACCAAGTGCAAGACCAAGTGTTTTGTCATCATCCACAAGTGTGGTAATACCAAATTTTTCGGCATATTCATATCCAAGCTTTACGCCGATTTCCTGTAAGGTTTTCACAGTCGTGATATTGTAAGAATGTGTGATACCTTCACGAAGTGTGGTCCAACCGTAGTATTTTCCAGCACTTGCATTTTTGTATTCTTTTTCGCCTACTTTAAATGGGGCATCATCCTGTACGGAAGCAAGTGTTTTACCGCCAGCATCTAATGCAGCCGCATAGCAGCCGATAATCTTGAAGGTAGAACCAGGCTGTCTGGTAGTATCTGTTGCACGGTTCCATGTACGGTTACCCGTTTTGTCACCACGTCCGCCAACCAATGCTTTTACTTCGCCAGTGCTCTGGTCAATAACAGTCATAGCAACCTGTGGCTGTAAGGTGATTCGGATGGATTCAGTGCCTTCAACGATGGTATCGCCTTCTTCTAAGACGTCGGTCTGATATTCTTTGATTGCATCATAGCATTCCTGTTCGGTTTTGTAGGTGATATCGTATTCGGCATTATTGTTGACCTTCTTATAATAAGAAAGCATAGTTTGATGCGTGTAGTTTTTGGTTGTTCCATCTGCTTTTTTTACGGAGAAAGCCAGTTGGAAGGAGTAGTTTGGTTTCATTGGATAGTTATCCAAGTTATTCGCTTCTTCATCACAGATATTTTGCATAGTAAGATTCTGAGTAGAAACAATGGTTAAACCACCCTGATAAATCGCTTTATAAGCATCTGATTCTGAGTATCCCGTTTTTTCGATTAAATCATCTAATACATCTTCAATCAATGCATCTACAAAATATGTGTTATAAGAATTTGGGTTTTCTACATTATAAGAAGCGATACGGTCATATACAGGATCGGCCATAGCTTCATCATATGCAGTTTTGTTGATATATCCTTGATCGAGCATCGCATTTAATACACGTTCGCGACGGCCTGCGTTTTTTTCAGGAAAACGGATTGGGTCATAGCCGTATGGGTTCTGTGTAATACCTGCAATTACAGCACTTTCGGAAAGGGTAAGTTCGGATACGTCTTTACCAAAATACTTGTTGGCAGCAGACTGTACGCCCAAAGTATTTGAGCCAAGGTTGATGGTGTTTAAATAGTTCTCTAAAATCCAGTCCTTGTCATTAATCTGTTCTTCCAGTTTTACTGCAAGATATTGTTCCTGAATCTTTCTTTGTATTTTATCAAGGAGTCCCTTTTCTTCTGTCCAGGTAACTAAAACATTGTTTTTGATTAACTGCTGGGTAATGGTACTAGCACCCTGAATGCTGCCACTGCCTGTGACTAATTTTTTAACGGTAGCTAGACCCGCTCGGGCAATACCCTGTAAGTCGATACCATTGTGCTCGTAAAAGCGGGCATCTTCGATAGCAACAAAGGCCTGCTGCATATGGTCTGGGATTCGGTCTAAGGTCACATATTCACGGTTGGCTCCTGATCCAACTAATGTAGCAATTTCTGTAGTGCCATCATCCGCATACACAGTAGTAGAGAAACCAGTTGGAACTACATCGATATGAGAAATATCTGGTGCAGAATCAATGATACCCTTTGCTACGCCCAATGCGGCTGCGCCGACAATCACGACTAGTGCAATAAAGGCTATCAATGCTATCTGTAATCCGGTCAACCCAAGTTTATTTTTAATTTTTGCTTTTTTCGAGTTCGCTTTCTTTATGCGTTTCTTTGTAGAACTCTTGTTATAACTCATAATACTGCCTCCTAAATAAGCATAATATTCTACTATAGTTATAGTTATTTATATTATACCAAAAACCATTCTTTTTAGGAAGAAAAAAATTGAAATAGATAGTCCTCTGTGTTAGGATTAAGAAAGATTTAATAAATTTTTTAGGATTTTGTCACAAAAAAGGAGCTAGTTATGGCATATCGTGTGGTATATGAGGGCGGTGAAGGTGAAATTGTAGAAAAGAAATCTCGTTTCATTGCTACCGTAAGACCAGTAGAAAGTGAAGAAGAGGCCGTTGCTTTTATTAATGAAATGAAAAAGAAATACTGGGATGCAAGACACAATTGTAGTGCATTTGTCCTTGGAGAGCGCCAGGAACTGACTCGTTGTTCAGACGATGGGGAGCCTGCACAGACGGCAGGAAGACCAATGCTGGATGTGCTTTTAAAAGAGGGGATTACCAATGTAGCCGTAGTTGTGACCCGCTATTTTGGAGGAGTGCTCCTTGGTACAGGAGGTTTGGTTCGCGCGTATCAGAAAGCGGTGCAGGAAGGACTTTCAAATTCTAAAATCATAGAAAAAAGAAATGGACTTCTTCTATATATAAATACAGACTATAACGGATTAGGAAAGTTGCAGTATTTGTTTGCGCAGAAGGAGATTACGATATTAAATAGTGAATATGCCGCAGATGTAATCATAACGGTGCTTGTTCCAGCAGAACGAAAAGGAGAAATCGAAAAGGCGGTCACCGAAGCGACAAATGCAGCAGCAGGATTAACATGGGGAGACGAAGCAATCTATGCTGTGGTGGACAAACAGGTTCAATTGTTTTCCTAGTGTGTTATCATTTCTTTTGAATAAAAAAATGATTGTTTTGGCTTCCATAAAAGCAAACTAAAAAATATGAAAAAATTAAAAAAAGTTGTTGACACAGTGCCTCAACCTATGTATAATACCATTTGTTGAGACAACATTGGCCCATCGCCAAGCGGTAAGGCAACGGACTCTGACTCCGTCATCCAAGGTTCGAATCCTTGTGGGCCAGCTACAGACCTTGAAGAAGAAATTCTTCGAGGTCTTTCTTTTTGAAAAGAATAGTGTTACACTTAACACATGTTTTGAACTTATAGAACATGAGGTGAAAAATGTACGAGTTAAATTCAAAAGTACGTTATAGCGAAGCAAATTCAAAAAGTGAACTTACATTTCATGCTTTGCTCAATTATTTACAGGATTCGAGCACGCTTCACTCCGAAACGCTAGGAGAAAGCGGAGCAGATCTTCGCGCACAGAATATGGCATGGATTTTGTCGTTTTGGCAGGTTTGTATTGAAGAGATGCCAAAATTAAGCGAAGATATCAAAGTATCCACCTGGCCATATCAGACCAAAGGATTGTTTGGTTTGCGTAATTTCTGCATAGAAGATGCAAATGGGAAAAGAATCATAAAAGCCAATTCGATTTGGGTATTGGTCGATGCGACAACGGGCCGCCCGATTCGAATCACCGATGAAGTTTCCTCTCATTATCCAGATGAGCCGAAACTCGAAATGGATTACTGCGATAGAAAAATCGCTGTTCCAGCAGAATATATGGAAATGCCAGCCATAACCATACCAAAATACTTTATCGACACGAATAATCACATGAACAATGCGAAATATGTAATGGTGGCAGAGGAATATCTTCCAGCCGAATTCAAAACAAAAGAGATTCGCGTTGAATATAAGAATGCAGCAGTGCTTGGTGACACGATGATTCCTCGTGTGACAGTAGAAGATGATGCGGTTACGGTAGTTCTTGTAGATGAAAATGGAAAGGCATACGCAACGGTACTTTTCCTCGCTTAGAGACAGAAAGCAGTTGACAAGACTTTTGCTTACCATGTAAACTTGCTACGAAACAAAAACAATACATTTTAAGAACGGAGAGACATATATGAAATTAGGAGAATACCAGGAACTGATATATATTAAAAAGGTAGACTTTGGCGTTTATCTAGGGGAAACCGAAAATGCGCAGGAACGTGTTCTATTACCAGCAAAACAGGTGCCAG